>NZ_CAJMXG010000077.1:0-12671 GCF_905219725.1 Oscillibacter sp. CU971 | reverse complement strand
ATAAGAGACAGCTTTCCCTTATTTTATCACATCTTTTATCATTTGGGGGGATTAAATCAGCGTTTCCTTAACTTCGCCGCAAGTTGCGGCGAAGTTCCGCAGCGATGATGAAGCTGCCAAAGGGACTGGCATGAGCGGTGATACTGTGCGCAGACTGGTGCGTCTTACAGAGCTTTCCCCCCAGCTCCAACAGATGGTGGAGGACAGAAAAATCGCCCTCACTCCCGCCTCGGAAATTTCCTATTTGAAGCCGGAGGAACAGGCGCTATTGGTGGAAACCATCGACAGTGAACAGGCCACGCCCTCACTCTCCCAGGCCCAGCGGATGAAGAAGCTCAGCCAGTCCGGGGAGCTGAACGAGGACACCATGCTTACCATCATGTCGGAGGAAAAGAAGCCGCCCAAAGAGGACATTACCCTCTCCGGTGAAAAGCTCCGCAAATATTTCCCCCGCTCCTACACGCCCCGGCAGATGGAGGATACGATTTTCAAGCTGCTGGAGGGCTGGCAGCGAAAGCGCCAGCGGGATCAACAACGCTAATCATCGGACACGCCGGACAGGATATTCCGTTTTCCTGGTCCGGCTTTTTTGCTGTCCGGGAAAGGAGAATTTTTGTACATCAACACATTCCAGTGCAATGTGGACCGGGCCGGGAAATGCCCGCTTTCCATCCTGGAGCCCCTTCCCTGCGGGCCGCGCCGGGATGCCGGTCCGCGAACCGCCGCCCGGCGCTTCTTCGGTTCCCTCTACCTGAACGCGAGCCACCGCCAGCGCATGGAGGACCTGCGAAAGCGCATGNGGTATCGCCGGGGCCGGGACACTCCGGCCTATTACGCGGTCATGTATCTGCTCACGTCCAATGAAAACCTCTACCTTCATACCGCCAACTGCTTCTGCCGGTACGGCATCGAGTTTGCCTACGCCACCCTGCGGGAGATGCCGCCCCACGACTATACGCTCTTCTCGGCGGCGAAGGACATTTACACCGACGCCCCCGACACAGCCGTAGCGGACCTCGCAAACGGCGTGGTAGTAGACACGCTGGCGTTCAGCCTGATCGTCAATGCCCTGCTGATTGCCCAGCGCTGCGGCGATATCCGCATTTATAAGCACGCTGCCATCATTGAGGGCCATATCCTGCCGGACAAGCCAAAGAAACGCCGGTAATCAATCAAAACGATAAGGAGAAAATTATGTATTCTGTGGAATCTGTAGAGAGCGCCGTCCGGGAACTGTACTTCACCGGCGTCGCGAACGAGGAATATTCGATGGGCGAGGTGGAGCGCCTGTTATACGGCATTGACTTCATCTCCCTGACCCAGGCCGTCCGGCACAAGGCTGAAACGGTCTACGCCTACATCGCCCAGAGCGAGCGTCCCAAGTCCCTGAACTACCGGGGCGGGGAGCTATTTGAGAAGCGGGCTACCCGGCTGTATACAGACTTTGACCAGAGTGTTACGGAGGCGGTAACGGCCTCCCGGACGGTGGAGCTGTGGCTGCTGGAGGATATGACGTTTTCCGCCGTGGCTCGTGTGTCCGTGGACGTTGGCGGCGGCGCGTACTGTACGGAGTACCGGGAGCAGAAGGGGGACCCGTGGGAGAGCGGGATGGATTTGGACCTGGAGCTTCTGACTGACGAGCTGATCGCGCTGTGCGCCGAATACGCGGANGGCGATCAGCCCTGCTATGAGCTGTAAGCGGAGGGAAGGAGCGTAAGTAAGGNCGTTTCCCTTTATGGGAATCGTAAAAAGCAAAGAAAATTTTTCCGCGATCTCGCTTTCGGGCGGGAAGGATTCGACGGCGTTAATGCTGCTGATGATCGAAAAGGGCCTGCCCATCGACAGCGTACTCTATGCGGATACCACGATGGACTTTCCCGAAATGGAGGCCCACATCGCCAAGCTGGACGGNCTNCTCTTTCGGGAGTGCGGCATCCATATCACAACCCTGCGGCATCCGCACGGGTTCGAGTGGCTGATGTTCGACGAGCCGAAGGTAAAACCGAGCTGCCTGGAAAAACGGGCGCGGCTGGGCATTCCGCCGTTTGGCAACGGCTGGCCTGGAGCCAGGGTGCGCTGGTGTACGGGGCAGCTCAAAACCCTTTTGATCTCCAAGGAGGTCAACCGTCTGAAACTGGAGAAGAACGCCCTGCATCATATCGGCATCGCCNCTGATGAAGCTCACCGCTGCAAAGATGACCCACAGAACCGCTATCCCCTGGTGGAATGGGGCATTACCGAGGCCCGGGGTCTTGCGGTTTCCAAGCCCCTGCCCCTGGGCCGCTACACCATCCGGGAGACAAAAGCGCCCGCCAATTATGGCGTGAGCGGTACTGATCTGACGGCGTATCTGGAACACGAGGGGCAGATCGTCCGTTTTGAGGTATCCAACAAGAGTATGTCCACCGGCGTGTCCATCACCAAGACCGGCCCTGCCGAGGCGGTGGCGGGCCAGCCTGTGAACTACACGTTCTCCAACATCGCCAACAGCTCCAACGTCCGGCTGGATAACTTCTATTGGCGGGACACGCTCCCCGCCGAGGTCCGGCTGAGCAAGATCGTCACCGGCACCTATAACTTCCCCGGCACCTATAAGATCACCTACCGGGTGAACGGCGGCGAACCCCAGACCTTGGCGGACAATCTGTCCACGCAGAAGAATTACACGCTGGCGGCGTCCCCCACGGCGCTGGGCCTCGCGTCCAATGAGCGCGTCACCGAAGTCATGTTCGTGTTCGGTCAGGTTCCCGGAGGCTTTGCCCAAGTGGAGAAGCCGAAAATCTGCTGTATCGTCATTTCCGGCATCAGGACCGCGTCCTTTGTCAATAAGGCGGATGTGGGCGGAACGTACAACGGCGTATGGGTCCAGGCGGTTTCCCTCTGGGTGACTACCGTCTACGCCAAGAAAACGCCCGCGCCTAAGTTGCCCAGAACCGGATATTGATTTTACAGGATGAAAACCTCCGTTTCTCTGACGAGGAATTGCGAACCGCCAAAGAAACGGACCTGCCGGAGCTTCTGGCCTCGCTGGGCTATACGGTCAAGCGAATCGGCAGCTATTACACGACCAAGGAGATGGACATCCTTCCTTCGGGACGCACCCAGCCCAAAATAAAAATATGTCGTCCTGCCGAAATCGGCCTCGGCGATTTCGGTTGCTCACCGTGGGCACAATCACGGTTGGCTGTCAAGGGTTGGAGCGGGAGAGAAAGCCGAAGAAACCTTCAAGCTCTGAGGAGCGGAAAACAAAAAATTTTCCAGGCTCTTCGGGACCTGGAAAATTTTTGCGGCCCTTGACAGCCAATTGTTATTGTGCGCCCGCCCCAGCCCCGCCGCCCTTTTTCGCCCGGAATTTCCCCACAGATTGCGACCACTTTCCCGGCTTACCTGTCCTATAATATCCCTTGGAAAAAGGAGGCGGGGCGGCGTGACGGTCATTTACATCGACAGCGTGTTTGTTCTGAACGCTCTGATGGACTATCTGCTCCTCCTCTGCGCGGCCCGGCTGGCAGGGCTTCCCCTGCGGCGGGGGCGCTATGCCCTGGCGGCCCTGGCCGGGGGCGCTTACGCGGCGGCGGTGTTTCTGCCGGGGCTGGGCTTTTTGGCCCAGACGCCGGTGAAGCTGGCGGCGGGAGTGCTGCTGGGGCTCATCGCCTACGGCGGGGAGGAAAAGCTCTTGCGGCTTTTGCTGCTGTTCTTCGCCGTCTCCTGCGCCATGGCGGGCTGCGTGCTGGGCCTAGGGCTTCTGGCGGGGGGCGGGGTCCCGGCGGTGAACGGCGTGTTCTACACCAACGTGGACGCCAAAGCGCTGGCCGTTGCCGGGACGGCGGCTTACGCCGTCCTCTCCGTGGTCTTCCGGGCGGCGGCGGGCCACGGGGTGAGGGGAGAGCTGCTGCCGGTCCGGGTCTCCATCGCCGGGCGGACGGCGGAGCTGACGGCCCTGTGGGATACGGGCAGCGGACTCCGGTCCCCGGACGGGAGGGCGGTGCTGGTGACGGCTCCGGGAGCTTTGGACGCCGCCCTGCCTCCGGAGGCGGTCCGAATTTTCCGCCTCCGGGGGCTCGGGGCCCCGGAGGAACTGCTGGAGCCCCTGCGTTCCGCCGCCCCGTCCCTGCGGCCCAGGCTGATGCCATACCACGCGGTGGGGACGAAAGGGGGGCTGCTTCTGGCCATCCGAACGGACTGGACGGAAATCAACGGAATCCGGTATCCGGGGCTGACGGCGGCCCTGGCGCCCACGGCGCTGGGCACGGGCTACGCGGCGCTGTGGGGAGGCCCGGCGGGAAGGGGAGGACGATATGGAAATGTTTCAAGAATGCAGGCATCTGGCAAACCGGGTGTTGGGCTGGCTGCGGGAGCGGCTGCCGGTCCGGCTGAGACTGCGGGAGCCGGAGGAGATTCACTATATCGGGGGCAGCGACACCCTGCCCCCGCCGCTGACCCGGGAGCGGGAGGCGGAGCTGCTGGCCAACATGGACGAGGCGGCCCGGCAGGAGCTGATCGAACATAATCTCCGGCTGGTGGTGTACATTGCCCGGCGGTTCGAGAACACGGGCATCAACATCGAAGATCTGATTTCCATCGGGACCATCGGCCTTATCAAGGCGGTGGGGACCTACCGGACGGATAAGAACATCAAGCTGGCCACCTACGCCTCCCGGTGCATTGAAAATGAGATTTTAATGTATCTCCGCAAAAACGCCAACCGGAAGGGGGAGGTGTCCTTCGACGAGCCCCTGAACACGGACTGGGACGGCAACGAGCTGCTGCTCTCCGACGTGCTGGGCACCGACGAGGACGTGGTCATGCGGCCCATTGAGGAGGACGTGGACCGCTCCCTGCTGGCCCAGGCCATCAGCACGCTTTCTCCCCGGGAAAAAGAGATCATCACCCTCCGCTTCGGCCTGGGGGGCGGGAAGGAGCAGACCCAGAAGGAGGTGGCGGACCGGCTGGGCATCTCCCAGTCCTACATCTCCCGGCTGGAAAAGCGGATTATCAGCCGGTTGAAGAAGGAAATTCTGCGCCTGTCTTGACAAGGCGGGACGGGGTGTAGTATACTGGCCTCTATAAAAACGCAAGGAAGGGAAGCAGTACCCGGCCTGCCGAGGCCAAGAGAGGACGCGGATGGTGAGAGCGTCCCCAAGGCGGCGGGGGAAGTCGTCCCGGAGCGGCGCGGCTGAACGGAGAGTAGGCCGCGACGGAGGTCCCGCCGTTAGAGGGGAGACGAGTGTCCCGCGAGGGAAATTCAGGTGGTACCGCGGATTTGTATTCGCCCTGAGCCAGGTGGCTTGGGGCGGTTTTCTTTTTGGGAGGAGCTGAGATGGTATTCCGGGTGCGGGCGGTTCTGGTGGAGGAGGACCGGAAGGCGTGGCGGCTGGCTTCCGCTAAGCGGGAAAAATTGGCCCGCAGCGGCTATGGCCTATTCCTGGGACTATGGCTCGTAATGAAGCTCCTGGGAATGTTTTTGGTCGGTTGTGGCGCGGTAATCCTCTATGGGACCGGCGCGGAGGATCCCGGAGTGATTAAGGGCGTTTTGCAGGCGATCATAGCGCTGTACCTCATCGGCGGCGGCGGGTGGCTGCTTCTGACGCTTCCCCGCCCTCCAAAGCGGCCTGAAAAGCTGCCCGACAGGGATTTCCCGCCCTCCGGCATGCCGGACACACCGGTCCGGGCTGTATTCTTTGGGGACGGGTACTTTGTCCTTTGGGAGGGTCCCGGGAAGGTCCGCCTGGGATATTCGTCCATCAGCGCCTATTGGGAGGACGAAGGACGGTTTTACCTCTTTTTTGAGGACCGTCTGCCCTTGGTTCTGCCGAAGCGGGGCTTAGCCGGGGGAACGGAGGAGGACTTCCGGGACTTCCTGGAGCGGGAATTTGGATGGCCTGTGGAAAGGATAAAATAGCGATGGAATTTCAGTTTGAGACAAGATACGATCAAAAGGGCTTGACCGCCCTGGCCCGGGCCCTGCGCAAGACGATTCGGAAAAAGCGCAGCCGGAGGAGCCATATATTTGGCTGGTGTATCGTGGCGCTGGCGATTTTGCTGATTGCCGCGCGGCGGCTTCTGGACGAACCGTGGACCCTTCGGGACACCCTGAACTGCGGCGTCGGCGTGATATTGATCGCGATATTGTTTACTGAGGATCAGGTCAACGCCTTCTTTGCCCAAAAGAAGCTGCTGCCCGGCACATCGTCCGCGAAGAGTGTTTTTACAGAGGAGAGTTACACCTCAACAACAGAGGCGGCGGCCACGGAATTTCATTATGAGGCGGTTCAGCAGGTGTGCGAGACAGAGGATTACTTTGTGCTCCTGTTCAGCCGCCAGCACGGACAGATTTATGACAAAGCTTCCCTGAGCGGCGGGACGGCCGAGGAGTTCCGAACCTTCATCACCGAAAAGACCGGGAAACCGATTGCATATATTAAGTAAGAATACAAGTTTACAGAATAGGAGAAACCGACATGAAAAAAGAACTGCCGAAAGTGTACGAACCCCAGCAGGTGGAGGGCCGCGTCTACGAGATGTGGGAAAACGCCGGGTGCTTCCGGGGCGACCCGGACCCCGCGAAAAAACCCTTCTCCATCGTCATGCCGCCCCCCAACGTCACGGGCCAGCTCCACATGGGCCACGCCCTGGACTGCACCCTCCAGGATATCCTTACCCGCTTCAAGCGGATGCAGGGCTATGCCGCCCTCTGGGTCCCCGGCGTGGACCACGCCGGCATCTCCACCCAGGTGAAGGTGGAAGAGGACCTCCGGGTCAACGAGGGCCTGAGCCGCTATGACCTGGGCCGGGAGAAGTTCCTCCAGCGGGTCTGGAAGTGGAAGGAGAAGTACGGCAACCGCATCGTCCAGCAGCAAAAGAAGATGGGCGTGTCCTGCGACTGGTCCCGGTCCCGCTTCACCATGGACGAGGGGCTTTCCAAGGCCGTCCGGGAGACCTTCTGCGAGCTCTACGACAAGGGCCTCATCTACAAGGGAAGCCGCATTATCAACTGGTGCCCCCACTGCGTCACCGCCCTCTCCGACGCGGAGGTGGAGTACCAGGACAAGCCCGGCCACCTCTGGCACATCCGCTATCCCCTCACCGACGGCTCCGGCGACCTGGTGGTAGCCACCACCCGGCCCGAGACCATGATGGGCGACACCGGCGTGGCCGTGAACCCGGANGGCGAGCGGTTCAAGCATCTTGTGGGCAAAACCTGCATCCTGCCCATCATGAACCGGGAAATCCCCATTGTGGCGGACGAGTATGTGGAGCTGGGCTTCGGCACCGGCGCGGTGAAGATGACCCCCGCCCACGACCCCAACGACTTCGAGGTGGGCCTCCGGCACAATCTGGAGATCATCCGCTGCATCGGGGACGACGGGAAAATCAACGAAAACGGCGGGCCCTACAACGGGATGGACCGCTATGAATGCCGGAAGGCCATTGTGNAGGATTTGGNGGAGCAGGGGTATCTGGTGAAGACCGAGCCCTACAGCCACAACGTGGGCACCTGCTACCGCTGCCACAACGACGTGGAGCCNCTGATCTCCGCCCAGTGGTTCGTGAAGATGGAGCCCCTGGCGAAGGAAGCCCTCCGGGTGGTCCGGGAGGGCGAGGTGAAGTTCGTCCCCGAGCGGTTCAGCAAGACCTACACCAACTGGATGGAAAACGTCCATGACTGGTGCATCTCCCGCCAGCNNTGGTGGGGCCACCAGATTCCCGCCTGGTACTGTGACGACTGCGGGCACATCAACGTCAGCCGGGAGGACCCGACGAAGTGCGAACAGTGCGGCAGCGCGCGCCTGACCCGGGACCCCGACGTGCTGGACACCTGGTTCAGCTCCGCCCTGTGGCCCTTCTCCACCCTGGGCTGGCCGGAAAANACCGAGGATTTGGACTTCTACTACCCCACCTCCGTCATGATTACCGGCTACGACATCATCTTCTTCTGGGTCTCCCGGATGATCTTCTCCGGCTGCGAGCAGATGAAGAAAATTCCCTTCCGCACCGTCCTCATCCACGGCCTGGTCCGGGACGACAAGGGCCGCAAGATGTCCAAGTCCCTGGGCAACGGCATCGACCCCCTGGAGGTGGCGGAAACCTACGGCGCGGACGCCCTGCGGTTCAACCTCATCACCGGAAATTCCCCCGGAAACGACATGCGCTTCTACACGGAAAAGTGCGAGGCCATGCGGAACTTCGCCAACAAGGTTTGGAACGCCAGCCGCTTCGTCATGATGAACCTGGGGGATTTGGAGGCCTATGACCTTCCGGCGGCGGAGGCTTTGGAGCGGGAGGACAAGTGGGTCCTCTCCAAGCTGAACACCCTGGTGAAGGAGGTCACGGAGAACCTGGACAGCTACGAGATCGGCGTGGCCTCCGCCAAGGTTTACGACTTCCTGTGGGACACCTACTGCGACTGGTATATCGAGCTGACGAAGACCCGGCTGAACGGGGAGGACGAGGCGGCGAAGTCTACCGCCCGGAACGTCCTTTGCTATGTGCTGACGGAGCTTTTGAAGCTGCTGCACCCCTTCNTGCCCTTCANCACCGAGGAGATTTTCCAGGCCCTTCCCAAGCGGGCGGGCTCCGGGGACAAGTTCCTGATGCTGTCCCGGTGGCCGGAGTATGGCGAGGCCTTGAACTTCCCCAAGGAGGAGGCCGCCATGGAGGCGGTTATGGACACCATCAAGGCCATCCGGGCCCGCCGGGCGGAGATGAACGTGCCCCCGTCCAAAAAGGCGGAGGTGCTGCTGGTTACCGCCGCGCCCGAGCCCTATGAGCAGGGCCTCCACTTCCTCCAGCGGCTGGCCTTTGCCTCCCAGGTGCGTTTCGCGGCGGAGGCCCCGGCGGATCTCACGGGACAGGTGAGCATCGTCACCCACAACGCCACGGCCTATCTGCCCCTCAGCGAGCTGGTGGATTTGGCGGCGGAGCGGGAGCGCATCGCCAAGGAGAAGGAAAAGGCGGAGAACGGCCTGCGGATTGTGGAGCAGAAGCTCTCCAACGAGAAATTTGTCTCCCGGGCTCCGGAAGCGGTGGTGAACGCCGAGAAGGAGAAGGCGGAGAAGTTCCGGGAGCTCATCGCCAAGCTGGAGGAGTCCGCCAAGGCGCTGGGCTGCTGAAGCGGCTGGCGATGTATAGAAAAGAAGGACCCGAGACGTGCGTCTCGGGTCCTTTTCATGTCCGCCAAACGATGCGCCGCCGCTGCCAGATGGAGGGGGCGAACAGCAGCAGCATGGGGAAAATCTCCAGTCTCCCCACCAGCATGTCGAAGGACAGCAGCAGCTTGGACCACCAGGAGAAGGCGGAGAAGTTCCCCATGGGCCCCACCACCTCCAGGCCCGGGCCGATGTTGTTGATGCAGGCCGTCAGGGCGGTGAAGGTGGTGACGATGTCGAAGCCGTCCAGGCTGAGCAGCAGGAAGGAAACCGTGAACACCAGGAGGTACACCGTGAGAAAGAGGTGGACGCTGCGGATGTGCTTGTCCGTCAGGGCCTTGCCCTCAAACCGGGTGGTGGTGACGGCGTTGGGGTGGAGCATCTTCCGCATGTCTCCCCAGGAGGTCTTGGCCAGAATCACAATCCGGGCCACCTTGATGCCGCCGCCGGTGGACCCGGCGCAGGCCCCGATGAACATCAGCACCACCAAGATTCCCTTGGAGAAGGTGGGCCAGAGGTTGAAGTCCGCCGTGGCGTAGCCGGTGGTGGTGATGATGGAGGCCACCTGGAAGAAGGAGTACCGGAGGCTCTGGCCGAAGGACTCGTACATGTGGAGAATGTCCGCGGCAATGGCCAGCACCGCCGCGCCCACAATGGCCGCGTAGGCCCACAGCTCCTCGGACCGGAACACGTCCCGGAACCGGCGGACCAGCAGGAAGTAATAGAGGTTGAAGTTCACGCCGAAAAGCAGCATGAAAATCCCGATGACCACGTCAAAGTAGGTGCTGTCATAGGCCCCCACGCTGAGGTTTTTGTTGCTGAAGCCGCCGGTGCCCGCGGAGCCGAAGGCGTGGATGCAGGAGTCGAAGAGGGGCATTCCCCCCAGGACCAGCAGGACGATTTCAATGAGGGTCATAACCAGGTAGATGCCGTAGAGAATCTTCGCCGTGTCGCTCATGCGGCTCACCAGCTTCCCCACCGACGGGCCCGGCATCTCCGCCCGGAGCAGGTGCATCCCGTGNCCGTCGGTCATGGGCAGCACCGCCATGACGAAGACCAGCACGCCCATGCCGCCAATCCAGTGGGTGAAGCTGCGCCAGAACAGCACGCTCTGGCTCAGGGGTTCCACCGCCGTGAGGATGGTGGCCCCGGTGGTGGTGAAGCCGGAGACGGTTTCAAAAAAGGCGTCGATGCAATGGGGGATATACCCGGAAATCACAAAGGGCAGGGCCCCGAAAGCACTCATCAGCACCCAGGCCAGGGCCACCACGGCAAAGCCGTCCCGGGCGTAGAGGGAGGTCTGCTTGGGCTTTTTGCGGAAGGGGAGGCCCGCGATCAAAAGAAGCAGGATGGGCCCCAGGAAGGGCAGGGCCGGTTCCCCATAGAGCAGCGCCACCAGGGAGGGCAGAAGCAGCAGCGCCGCCTCCGTCCATAAAATCCGCCCGATGACGAAGCCAATCATTTGATAATTCAAAAGACGCTTCCCCCTTTACTCCCGGCAGATGTCGTGGATGTCCTGAAGGGAGGTGTCCGTGGTGACCACGATCACGTCGTCCCCCAGACTGAGGCAGTCGTTGCCGGAGGGGATGACAATCTTCCCGTTCCGCTGGACGATGCCCGCCAGCAGCAGGCCGTTGCGGAGCTTCAGGTTTTTCAGGGGCACGCCGATGAAGGGCACGTCCGGCCCCACGCCGAACTCCAGGGCCTCCACCGCCCCGTCCACCAGCCGGTGGAGGGTCTTGATTTTGGCGCCCTCGGCGCTCTCCATGGCCCGGACGTACTGGACGATGAGCTCCGTGGTGGTGGACCGGGCGGAGATCACGCTGTCGATCATGCTCTCGTTGCTCACCAGGTCCACCAGGGATTTCCGGTTGATTTTCGCCACCACCTTGCAGTGGTTTCCCGACTCCTTGGAAGCGCACATGGACATTAAGATGTTGGCCTCGTCAATGCCGGTGATGGCCACAAAGGCGTCCGTCTGGCCGATGCCCTCCTCGTGGAGCAGGTCCGTGTCCGTGCCGTCCCCCACAATGA
Source organism: Oscillibacter sp. CU971 (assembly GCF_905219725.1). Lineage (NCBI taxonomy): Bacteria > Bacillati > Bacillota > Clostridia > Eubacteriales > Oscillospiraceae > Oscillibacter > Oscillibacter sp. CU971. Next base: position 1,488 of record NZ_CAJMXG010000077.1, on the reverse strand, counting down.
CCAGGGCCTTGGGGAGCTGCTCGCCCATCTGGATGCAGCGCTGCTCGTCCCGGTCAATGATTTTCACGGACATGCCCATGTTCAAAAGCTCGCTGGTGAGGTAGTAGCAGATTTTGCTGGCCCCCACGATCATGACGGTGGACGCCTTGGAGCGGAAGACCCCCAGGTGCCGGAAGAACTGGGCCAGCTGGTCCGGGGAGGAGGTGAGGTAGATTTTATCCCCCGCCCGGAGGACGAAGTCGCCGGAGGGGATGATGGTCCCGCCCTTCCGGGCCACGGCGCAGATCAGCACCCGGACCCGGATGTTCCGGTACAGGTCCGCCAGGGCCAGGCCGTCCAGGGCGGAGTCGGCGGGGAGGCGGTATTCCACCAGCTCCAGCCGCCCCTTGGAAAAGGTCTCCACCTTCATGGCGGTGGGGAAGCGGAGCACCCGGGCAATCTCCCGGGCGGCGGCCCGCTCGGGGTTGATGGCCATGGAGAGGCCCAGCTCGTCCCGCATAAAGCGGAGCTGCTTTTCATACTCGGGGTTGCGGATGCGGGCGATGGTGTGCTTGGCCCCCAGCTTCCTGGCCACCAGGCAGGAGAGGNTGTTCAGCTCGTCGCTGGAGGTGGTGGCGATCAAAAGCTCCGCCTTTTCCACCTCCGCCTCTTTCTGCACGCCGTAAACCGCGCCGTTGCCGCAGACTCCCATAACGTCATAGATGTTGATGATGTTGTCGATGAGCTGGGGGTCCTGGTCCACCACGGTGACGTTGTGCCCGTCGGCAGAGAGCTGCNGGGTCAGGGCNGAGCCCACCTTCCCAGCGCCCACGATGATGATTTTCATGTACGCCTCCTAAAAGACAGGCCGGGGCATAGACCCCGGATATGGTACTGGACAACGCTCTAATTATATAAGATTTTCACAAAAAAGGGAAGAGCCGATCCGTGAAAATTTTCCTTGACAACCGGGAGCCTCCTGTGTAAAATAAGTTCAATTATTTTAATTAAAAATTTTTAGTTAAAATAATTGATATTTCGACAAACAAGGAGAATCTCAAATGGAATTCGAGAAAGTACGTGATATCATCGTGGAAACCCTGGGCTGCGAGGCGGAGCAGGTGACGCTGGAGGCCTCCCTGTCCGACGATCTGGGGGCGGATTCCCTGGCGGCGGTGGAGCTGGTCATGGCCCTGGAGGAGGCCAGCGGAATCACCATCGACGACGCCGATGTGGAGACCCTGAAAACCGTGGGCGACATTGTGAAGTACCTGGAGGCCCACAAGGCCTGAACCGCGTTGCCGAAACCTACATTTCCGTGAAGCGCCGCCCCGTTGACGACAGCGGGGCGGCGGGCTTGGAAAGGAACGAGTATGACCAACCAGGAAATTTATGACTTAATGGCCCGCTTTGACACTAGCGGCTTGCAGAAGCTGAAGCTGTCACAGGGGGATTTTAAAATAGAACTGGAAAAGGCGGCCCCCGCTCCGGCGGCCGCTTCCGCCATGG
>NZ_CAJMXG010000076.1:0-12707 GCF_905219725.1 Oscillibacter sp. CU971 | reverse complement strand
CCTCAGTGGGGACGGGCTCCTCAGCGGGGGCGGCCTCTCCCTCGGAAACCTCCAGGGCCCGGCGGGTGTCGCTGTGGATGGGCCAGGTCTGGCCGGTGATGGTGGCATAGATGCGCAGATACTCCCTGGCGCTGCGGGCCCAGCTGAAATCGCAGGACATGGCCCGCTGGCGGAGCCGTCCGAAGACGTCGGGATAGTCCTTATATAGGTACACGGCCTCCCGGATAACATGGAGCATGTCGCCGCTGGAGTAGTTGGCGAAGGAGAAGCCGTTTCCGGCGTCCCGCCAGGACTCGCAGGGCTGGACGGTATCCTTCAAGCCGCCGGTCTCCCGGACGATGGGCACGGTNCCGTAGCGCATGGCGATCATTTGGCTCAGGCCGCAGGGCTCGCTCTTGGAGGGCATGAGGAAGAGGTCCGCGCCGGCGTAAATGGCCATGGACAGATCTTCGTTATAGTCCATGCGGACGGACATCCGGCCGGGATACTGCTGGGCGGCCCAGCCGAAGAAGTCCTCATACCGCTGGTCGCCGGTGCCCAGGACCACCAGCTGCATGGGGAGCTCCATCATATCGTGGAGCACCTCGCAGATCAGGTCCAGGCCTTTGTGGGAGANCAGGCGNCTCACCATAGCCACAATGGGGGTATGGGGCTCCTCCCGCAGGCCCACCATCCGCTGGAGCTCGGCTTTGCAGGCGTCTTTGCCTTCCATATCCTCGAGGGAGAAATTCTTCAGAATGCGCCCGTCGGTCCGGGGGTCGTAGAGCTTCATGTCGATGCCGTTCAACACGCCGGAGAGCTTGTTGGAGCACTGGCGCATGATGCCCTCCATCCGGTGGGCAAAGTAGGGCATTTTCAGCTCGTTGGCGTAGGTGGGGGAGACGGCGTTAACCGCGTCGGCGCAGAGGATGGCGCCCTTGAGGAGGTTGGCGTCCCCGTCCAGCAGCATGGTGCCGTCCTTGGCCCAGCCGGCGTCCAGGCCGAAGAGCTCGCCCAGGACGTAGGGGTTGTACCGGCCCTGATACTCGATGTTGTGGATGGTGACCACGGTCTTGATGGAGCGGTAGCGGTCTTCCCGCACACCGTCGTCCTTCAGGTAGATGGGGACCAGGGCGGACTGCCAGTCGTTGCAGTGGACCACCTCGGGCCAGAATTTGAAGTGGTCCAGCATCCGCACCACGGCCCGGGAAAAGAAAGCGAAGCGCTCGCCGTCGTCGGCCTGGCCGTAGAGGGAGCCCCGGTTGAAGTACTGCTCGTTGTCCAGGAAGTACCAGGTCACGCCGTCCTTCTCCAGGGAGAAGAGGCCGCAGTATTTGTGCCGCCAGGCCAGGTCTACGTAGTCGTAGCACTCGAATTTCAGCTCGTTTCCGAAGCGCTCCCGGACCCGCTGGTAGAGGGGCAGGACCACGGCCACCTCGGCGCCCTGCTCCGCCAGGGCGGGGGGAAGGGAACCGGCCACGTCGGCGAGGCCGCCGGTTTTACAGAAGGGGACCGCTTCGCTGGTCACATACAAGATTTTCATACACGTACTCCTTTTCATATCGGCCCCGGCGCGGGCCGGAGGCACGAGACTTTGGAAGGGATCGGCGGCTGAAACGCCGCCGGAAAAGCGCTGCCCTTATTATACCAAATTGTGGGGCCGGGGTCAATCCGGCCTTTCAATCATAAAAGGGGGACGAGGCCGCCCCCCTTTTATGAAACTTTATACCTTGCTGCCCTTGGCCAGGACAATGGGATAGGTGACATGACCCNTCAGCGTCCGGNCGGGAAGGACCTCGACATCCTTGTCGGCAATGATATAGCTCAGCTGCGCGTCCTTGCGGACAATGGAGTCCTTGAAAATCACGCAGTTGCGCACCACCGCGCCGGCCTCCACGGTAACGCCGGGGAAGAGAATGGAGTTTTCTACCACGCCCTCGATGGAGCAGCCGTCGCCGAACAGAGAGTTGACGCACTTTCCGCCGGAGCCGATGTAGGTAGAGCTGAGGTCCGCGTTCTTGGCCCGGACGGGGCGCTGCGCGCAGAACAGATCCGCCCGGATGGCGGGGTCCAGCAGCTGCATGCTGCGGTCGTAATACTCCTGGACGGAACGAATTTGGGCGGCGTAGCCCTTCCAGATATAGCTCTGGATGTTCAGCTGGTCCTTCCGGGCCTGGAGCACGTCCCCCCGCCAGCTGAGCTGGTCCTTAGCGGCGCAGTCGTCCACCAGCTCCAGCAGCAGCTTCTTGGAGACCACGTAGGTTCCCAGCCCCCGGAGGCCCCGGGGAGTGTGGGGGCTGACAAAGACCTCGGCGACCCGGCCGCCCTCTCCCACCTGGAAGTAGGTGCCGTCCTCGGTCATGAAGCTGTCGTTGGCGCAGACCACGGTGATGTCCGCCCCGGATTTCAGATGGTTTTCATACACGTCGCTCAGGGGCAGGTTGGCCACCAGATCGCCGTCCATCATGACTACATAGTCCTGGCGGATTTCTTCCAGATAAGTCCGCACGGCGGTCAGGGCCTCGATATGGCCCCGGTAGGGCATGGCGCCCCACTCGCCCTTATAGTTAAAGGGGGGCAGAAGGCGCAGGCCGCCCCGCTTGCGGCTCAGGTCCCAGTCCTTGCCGGTGCCCAGGTGGTCCAGCAGGCTCTGGTAGTGGCCGTGGAGAATGATGCCCACGTCGNTGGCCCCGGCGTTCACCAGGCCGCTGAGGGCGAAGTCCACCGNCCGGAACCTTCCGCCGAAGGGAATGGAGGCGGAGGAGCGGATGGAACCCAGCTCCTGGAGGTTGCCGCGGCGCTCATAGGTGAAAATAATTCCGTGCAGTCCGTTCATTTGGACACCTCCTCACCGTTGCGGTTCAGCATGATACCCGCTTTGGCGTCTTTGCCCTCAGGCAGCTGGCAGCCCGGGGCCAGCACCGTCAGGCCCCAGCCCTCCGGCGTATTTTCCGGCGTGCCGCCCACGCGGCAGCCCGGGCCGATCTTGCAGCCCTCGCCCAGGATGGCGTACTCCACCACCGCGCCGGGGGCCACTTCCACGTTGGGGAAGAGAACGGAATAGCGCACCGCCGCGCCCTCGCCCACGGTGACGTTCTGGGAGAGGACGGAGTTCTCCACCACGCCCTCCAGCACGCTGCCCCGGTTCACGGCGCTGTGGGCCACCGCGGAGTTCTCGCCCAGGAAGGCGGGCGGAGCGCTGACGGAGCGGGCGTAGATGGGCCAGGAGCGGTCCCGCAGGTCCAGACCGGACTCGGGGGCCAGCATGTCCATATTGGCGTCCCAAAGGGATTCCAGGGTGCCCACGTCCTTCCAGNAGCCGGCAAAGCGGTAGGCGGCCATGCGCTCATTGTTCGCCAGCATGGAGGGGATGATGTTCTTTCCGAAGTCGTTTTCGGACCCTTCCGTGTTCTCATCGTCGATGAGGTACTGCCGCAGGGTCTTCCAGGAGAATACGTAAATGCCCATGGAAGCCAGGTTGCTCTTGGGCTCCTTGGGTTTTTCGGCGAACTCGGTGATCATGTCGTNCCCGTCCACGCTCATGATGCCGAGGCGGGGCGCCTCGGCCCAGGGCACCTCCATGACGGAGNTGGTGCAGGCGGCGTTTGCCGCCTTGTGGCGGGCCAGCATGTCGGAATAGTCCATCTTGTAGATGTGGTCGCCGGAGAGGATGACCAGGTACTCGGGGTCGTGCATATCGATGAAGCCCAGGTTCTGATAGATGGCGTTGGCGGTGCCCTTGTACCAGGTGCCGCCCTTGGCCCCCTGGTAGGGAGGCAGGATGTGGACGCCGCCGGTGGACCCGTCCAGGTCCCAGGGCTGGCCGCTGCCGATATAGCTGTTCAGCTCCAGGGGGCGGTACTGGGTCAGCACGCCCACGGTGTCGATGCCGGAATTGGTGCAGTTGGAGAGGGGGAAGTCGATGATGCGGTACTTGCCGCCGAAGGGAACGGCGGGCTTTGCCATGTCTCCGGTGAGGACATAAAGGCGGCTGCCCTGTCCTCCGGCCAGCAGCATGGCAATGCATTCTTTCTTCATGTCTCTTTCAGCTCCTTTGCCTGTTTTTTCGCTCTGGGCTTTCTTGCGGGTTTTTCAGCGCTGCCCTCCTTGGGGGCCTTCTCCGCCTTGGCGGAGGATTTGACGGTTTTNACCAGGGCCTTGGCGGAGGCCTTCACGGTTTTCCCCGCGGCCTTGGAAACCTTCTCCACCGCTTTCACGGCCTTGGGGGCCTTGGGCTCCTTGACGGCCTTGGGCTTGGGGAAGGTCCCCTCGCCCCGGAGGAACACCGCGCCGAAGGCGGGGATGCGGATGGCGGCGGAGTACTCCTTGCCGTGGGAGGGGGCGGCCTCCACGGGGACGGGCTCCGTGTCGCCGAAGCCGTCGCCGCCGTATTCCGCCGCGTCGGTATTGAAGACGGGGGTATACTGCTTGTGGGCGGGGACGCCCATGCGGTATCCCTCGTAAGTATTGGGGGAGAAGTTGACGGCGCAGAGGAGGTCCCGGCCCTTTTTATCCTTGCGGAGGAAGACCACCACGTTGTTGTGGTTGTCGTCNACCACCAGCNACTCGAAGCCCTCCCAGCTGAAGTNAATCTCCCACAGGGCGGGCTCCTTCTTGTAGAAGTCGTTGGCCTCCTTGAAGAAGCGGTGGATCTTTTGGTTCNCCTCGTTCTCCAGCAGATACCAGTCCAGGGACTCCTTGTCGTTCCACTCGTGCCACTGGCCCAGCTCCGCGCCCATGAAGAGAAGCTTCTTGCCCGGGTGGGCCAGCAGGTAGGCGTAGAAGCCCCGGGTGCAGCGGAGCTGGTTCGTGTAGTCCCCGGGCATCTTTCCCACCACGGAGCCCTTCATGTGGACCACNTCGTCGTGGGAGGTGNGCAGCACGAAGTTCTCGGAGAAGGCGTACATCATGGAGAAGGTGATGTCCTTATGGTGATCCTGGCGGAACCAGGGGTCCAGCTTCAGATAGTGGCACATGTCGTTCATCCAGCCCATGTTCCACTTGAGGTTGAAGCCGAGGCCGCCGATGTCGGCGGGGCGGCTGACCATGGGCCAGGCGGTGGATTCCTCGGCGATCATCATGACGCCGGGCTTCACGGAAAAGGCCATGGCGTTGAGCTCCCGGAGGAAGTCGATGGCCTCCAGGTTTTCGTGCCCGCCGTACTTGTTGGGGGTCCAGGCCCCGCCCTGGCGGCTGTAATCGAGGTAGAGCATGGAAGCCACCGCGTCCACGCGCAGGCCGTCGATGTGGCACTCCTCCAGCNAGAAGCGTGNGGAGGAGAAGANGAAGCTCTTTACCTCGGGCCGTCCGTAGTCGAAGACCCGGGTGCCCCAGGAGGCGTGCTCCCACTTGTTGGGGTCGCTGTACTCATAGCAGCAGCCGCCGTCGAACTCATAGAGCCCGTGGGCGTCCTTGCAGAAGTGGGCGGGGACCCAGTCCAGGATAACGGCGATGCCGTTTTTGTGCATGTGGTTTACGAACCAGAGGAAGTCCTTGGGGGTGCCGTACCGGGAGGTGGGGGCGAAGTAGCCGGTGCACTGATAGCCCCAGGAGCCGTCGAAGGGATGCTCCAGCACGGGCAGCAGCTCAATGGCGGTATAGCCCATCTCCTTGACGTAGGCGGCCAGCTCTTTGGCCATGTCCTTGTAATCGTAAAAATCCCCGTTGGGCCGCTTCTTCCAGGAGCCCAGATGGACCTCGTAGATGTTCAGGGGGGACTCGTAGACCTGGTGCTTTTCCTGCTTGGCCAGGAAGGCGGCGTCGGTCCACTTGAAGTCCTCAATGTCATAGAGCTTTCCGGCGGTGGCGGGGCGGGTTTCGCAGTGGAAGGCGTAGGGGTCCGTCTTCAGCCGGACCTCCCCGTCGGGGCCGGTGACGGCGTACTTGTAGGACGTGTATTCCCCAAGGCCGGGGATGAAGCCCTCCCAGATCTCGCCGTCCCGGGTCAGGGGGTGGACGCCGTCTGTCCAGCTGTTGAAGTCGCCCACGACGCAGACGCTTTGGGCGTGCGGGGCCCAGACCCGGAAGGTCCAGCCTTCCGCGCCGTTTTTCTTATCGGGGTGGGAGCCGAACCAGCGCCAGCCGTCCGTCAGGGTTCCGGCGTGGAAGCGTTCGGCGTAATCGTGTTTTGCCATAGTCAACCTCCGTGCATAGCCGCGGGACCTCTCCAAACCCGCAGCTGCCGCTTATAGGCGAGCGGCCCGCCGATTTCCCGGGCGCCCCTCCGGGACGCCCCGCCCACCGTCCAGACGCGGCGGGCTGTGTCTCAAGCAATCGATTAGTTATTCTGGAATATTATACTTCTTTTGAAAAATAGCGTCAAGGACGGTCCTGTCGAAAAAACCGGCCGTCTTTTAGCAGGTTCCCCCAAATCTGTTTCAAGATTCACAATAATTTTTGGTGACCTTCGGCAAAATGTTCAAAAGATGGAAGGGAAAAATGGGGAAGTGTGCTAATAAAAAATGGCGGGATGTTGATTTTGCCGCCGGTCTGCGGTATGATAGCAAAATAATCCAATGTTTTCAGGAGGTTCTCCATGCTCCAGTTTCTGACGGCCCTGCGCTTCGACGGTTTCCCCCTCTGGGTGGTGCTGCTGATCTGTCTGGGCGTGTTCCTGGCGTCCTTCATGGACGCCATCGCCGGCGGCGGCGGCATCCTCTCCGTGCCCACCCATCTGATCGCCTTCGGCAGCCTCCCCGCGCCCTACGCCTTGGGGACCAACAAGGTTTCCGCCGCCATCGGCACCTGCTTTTCCACCGCCCGGTTTATCAAAAACGGGTATGTGGACTGGAGGCTCTTCGGGCCCTCCATCCTCTTCTCCCTGACGGGGTCCGTTGCGGGCACCTGGCTCCAGCACCGGACGCCGGACGCGGTCTTGAAGTACATGCTTTTGCTGGTGCTGCCGGTGGTGGCCTTCATCNCCCTGCGGAACCGGGAGTGGCCCGACGAGCCGGGGGAGATCAGCCGCCGGAGGCAGATTGCCATCGTCTGGGCCGCGGCATTCGTCATTGGCGGCTACGGCGGGTACTACGGCCCCGGCACGGGGACCTTCCTGATGATTATGTTCATCCGCCTGGCGAAGCTGGACACCCGCCACNCGGCGGGAGGCGTNAAGGTGATCAACCTCTCTNCCAACATCGGCAGCCTGGTGACGCAGATGGCTTCGGGCTATGTATTCTGGGGCGTGGGGCTCATCGCCTCCGTGGCCTCCATCGCGGGACACTACATCGGCTCCGGCCTGGCCATCAAAAACGGCAGCCGGATCGTCCGCCCGACGGTCATTGTCGTGCTGATCCTGCTGACGGTGAAGGTGGGCAGCGAGCTGCTGTTCCCGGACTTTTGGGGCTAGCCGCGTTTTGNGNGAAACGGAACCCANNGANGGCGCGGGNGNTTTNGCAATCCGGTGAATAACCGGGCCGAAGCGGCGGCGAAGACTGACTTTAAGGATGGACGTTTATGAAAAAGACCATTGGCATTCTGGGGGGCATGGGCCCCATGGCCACGGNGGACCTGTTCCGAAAAATCACGGCCCTCACCGGCGCCGGCCGGGACAATGACCATATCCGGATCTACATAGACAGCAACGCCTCCATCCCCGACCGCACCGCCGCCATCCTGGAGGGCGGGGAGGACCCCGTCCCCGCCATGGCGGACGCCCTGCGGCACCTGGAGCTCTGCGGGGCGGACTGCGTGATCATGCCCTGCAACACCGCCCACTACTTCCTTCCCCGGCTGGAGCCCTTGACGAAGCTGCCCTTCCTCAGCATGATCCAGGCGGCGGCGAACGCCTGCCGGGATCGGTTTCCGGGGAGGACGGTTGGAATTTTGGCCACAACCGGCACCCTTTCGGCGGGGCTGTACCAGGAGGCCCTGGCGGGCCGGGGCGTGCCCTTCCTGGTCCCGGACGAGGGGGAGCGGGCGCGGCTGATGGAGGTCATCTATCAAGGCGTGAAGGCCGGGGCCCCGCCGGAGGCGTACCGGGAGGTGTTCCTCTCCGTCACAGAGGGCATGGCGGGCCGTGGCGCGGCGTGCTTCCTCCTGGCCTGCACGGAGCTGCCCCTGGCGNCCCGGGAGCTGGGGCTGGACCTCCCCTGCGCGGACCCCACGGAGGAGCTGGCGAAAGCCGCCATCCGCTTCTGCGGCTATTCCGTGCGGGGCGAGTAAACCGAATACAAGAGGGCGGATGTCTGGCGATATTGTCAGACATCCGCTTTTCGTTCACGATTTTNTCATAACTATTTCACAATTTTTCTATTTTCCCTTTACATTTGCGGGCACTTTTGGTATAATGTAGCTAATTTGGAGAGGATTCCCGGCAGGACATTTGTCCAAAACACAGACGGACCGCCTGGAGGGCCCCAAAGATTTTATTTTTATGAGGTGAGTGTATGAAGAAGAAAAACAACCTGCCTGTGCGGATACTGATTGCGCTTGTCGCCGGTATCGCGGTGGGCCTGGTCTGCTACTTCGCCGGTTTGGCGGACTTTACCGCGACGTATCTGAAGCCCTTCGGCGACATCTTCGTGAATCTTTTGAAGTTNATCGTCGTGCCCGTGGTGCTGCTGAGCATGATCGACGGCATCCTCTCCATGGGCGACATGAAGCAGGTGGGCTCCGTGGGTGTGAAGACGGTGGCCTACTTCCTCTGCACCACCGCCATCGCCTGCGTCATCGGCCTGGTCTTCGCCAACATCTTCATGGGCGCGGGCCTGTTCCCGGACCTCTCTGCGGAGCTGGGCGCGGCGGAGTACGAGCCCAAGGCCTTCAACGGCTTTATGTCCGTGCTGGTGGACATCTTCCCCAGCAACATGTGGGGCGCGTTTGTCAACGCCAACATGCTCCAGGTCATTGTGGTCTCCCTGTTTTTCGGCGGGGCCATTATGATGGCGGGCGAGAAGGGCAAGCTCTGCCGGGATCTGGTGGGCTCTATGTATGCCGTCATTGAGCAGCTGATGGAGTTTGTCATTTCCCTGTCTCCCATCGGCGTGTTCACCTATATGGCGTGGGTCACCGCTANCCAGGGCGCGGCCATTCTGGGCTCTCTCTTCCTGGTCATTCTCTGCGCGTACATCGGCTACGTTGTCCACGCCGTGCTGGTCTACTCCCTGTCTGCGCAGATAGTCGTGGGCATGAGCCCCATGAAGTTCTTCAAGGGCGCTTTTGCGGCTATGATTTTCGCCTTCACCTCCACGTCCTCCGCGGCCACCCTGCCGGTTTCCAAGGAGTGCGCCCATGAGCTGGGAGCCAAGGACGACATCGCCGCCTTCGTCCTGCCCCTGGGCTCCACCATCAATATGGACGGCACGGCCATTTACCAGTGCGTGGCCACGGTGTTCATCGCCTCCTNCGCGGGCATCCACCTGACCATCGGCCAGATGGTCATTGTGGTGGTAACCGCCACCCTGGCCTCCATCGGCACCGCCGGCGTCTCCGGCGCGGGCATGATCATGCTGGCCATGGTGNTGGAGACCTTGGGTATCCCCGTGGCCTACATCGGCCTCATCGTGGCGGTGGACCGGCTCTTCGACATGGGCCGCACCTGCCTGAACGTCACCGGCGACATCGCCTGCTCCCTCTGCGTCAGCAAGTGGCAGGAGAAGAAATGACAGTTTAGCCCGCCCNGNAATCNGCNAAGCTGAAGCGGCGGCGGAACTTCCGCCGGGGGACCCGTTTTGGGTCCCCCGGTTTTTTTTGAGAAAATTTTCAGCTTTGTGGGATATCATGGACCCCTGAGGGATATCCCTTACAGAAGGGCCCTTCCAAACCAACCCAAAAGGAGGTGAGACGCGTTGACGGACCAGCGATTCCACGAGGCCGTGGAGCTCTATGGCGACATGGTGTTCCGGCTGGCGTACAGTTACCTGAAAAACCGGGCGGACGCCGAGGACGTGATGCAGGAGTCCCTGCTGAAGCTCTACGTGGAGCCCAGGGAGTTCGAGTCGCCGGACCACGAGAAGCGCTGGCTTCTCCGGGTGGCGGCCAACGAGTGCAAGAAGCTCCTCCGCTCCCCCTGGCGGCGGCGGACCGATCCCCTGGACGAGGCGGAGGAGGCCGCGGTCTTCGACCGGCCCGCCCAGTCGGAGCTGTTCCGGCAGGTGATGGCCCTGNCCCCCAAGTACCGGGCGGCGGTGTACCTTTACTACTACGAAGGCTACTCCGTGAAGGAGGCCGGCGAGCTGCTGGGGGCCAAGGCGTCCACTGTCCAGACCTGGCTCATGCGGGCCAGAGGGCAATTGAAAANCAAACTGACGGAGGCGGAAGCCTGATGATGGACGAAAGACTGTATCGTGAGACCTTCTCCCGGCTCCGGGCNTCCGGCGAGGCGAAGAAGGAGGTCCTTGTAAAAATGAACGAGATGAATAAAAAGACCATGCGGCGGCCGCTGAAGGCCCTGCGGGCGGTGGCCATGGCCGCCGTGCTGACCCTGGNTCTGGCGGTCAGCGCCAACGCCGCCACCAACGGCGAACTGTTTGAGAACATGCGCATCATCTTCCAGGACGATTCCCGTATCGTGCTGGAAAACGACGCGGGAGCACGGNTGGAGGTCACNGGCGTCTTTGCGGACNCNCAGCTCGAGGACGGCAAGCTGATTCTGACCGTGGACAATGCGGAGTTTGACATCACCGACGAAATCGCGGAAAACGGCGTCTATACCGGGACGGTGAAGACCGCCGGAGGCGAGGACGTGGGCGTGACGGTTACCGGCACCCTGGAGGACTGCGAGGTTCAGCTTTCCTCCCATGACGGGGACACGGATTACAACGTAGCAACGGAGAGATCCGCCTCTGCGGAAACCTATACCAGCGTCATCACGACCACCATCGAGGATTAAGCGAAAAACCGCCGGAGGGATTTCCCTCCGGCGGTTCCGTTTTATTTCTTAAAGCTGTCCTTCAAGCTGACGCTCCGGTTGAACACCAGGTGGCCCGGCGCGCTGTCCTTGCTGTCCAGGCAGAAGTAGCCCTGCCGCAGGAACTGGAAATTCGCCGGGGCCTTCGCCTCCGCCAGGGAGGACTCCACCTTGCAGCCCGCCAGNACCTCCAGGGAGTTGGGATTCAGGCACTCGATGAAATCCTTGTCGGCGGCGTCGGGATTCTCGTCGGAAAAGAGATTGTCGTACAGCCGGACCTCCGCGTCCACGGCGGTGGCGGCGTCCACCCAATCGATGGTGGCGCCTTTGACCTTCCGCCCGTCGGCGGGGTCGCCGCCCCGGCTCTCCGGGTCGTACTCGCAGAGGATTTCCGTCACGTTCCCCGCCTCGTCCTTCACGCAGCCGGTGCAGCGGATGAGATAGGCTCCCTTGAGACGGCACTCCGGGCCGCCGGGATAGAGCCGCTTGTACNTNGGCACGGGGGTTTCCAGGAAGTCGTCGGCCTCCACCCAGAGGCTGCGGGAGAAGGGAACCTCCCGGGTTCCGGCGGCGGGGTCTACGGGGTTATTTTCCACGGTGACGGCTTCCGTCTTCTCCTCGGGGTAATTGGTGATGGTGAGCTTCACGGGCCGGAGCACCGCCATGACCCGCTCCGCCGTGGCGTTCAGGTCCTCCCGGAGGCAGTGCTCCAAAAAGCCGTACTCCACCACGTTGGCGGACTTGGCCACGCCGATGCGCTCGCAGAAATTGCGGATGGNTTTGGGGGTGTAGCCCCGGCGGCGGAGGCCGCAGAGGGTGGGCATCCGGGGGTCGTCCCAGCCGGAGACCCGGCCCTCCTCCACCAGGCGGCGGAGCTTGCGCTTGCTCATGACCGTGTGGTCGATTCCCAGGCGGGCGAACTCGATCTGCCTGGGCTTTGCGGGCAGGTCGCAGTTCTCCACCACCCAGTTGTACAAAGGCCGGTGGGCCTCAAATTCCAGGGAGCAGAGGGAGTGGGTGATGCCCTCCAGGGCGTCCTGGATGGGGTGGGCGAAGTCGTACATGGGGTAGATGCACCACGTATTCCCGTGGCGGTGGTGGGGCAGGTGGTTAATCCGGTAGAGCACCGGGTCCCGCATGTTGAAGTTGCCGCTGTTCAGGTCGATCTTGGCCCGGAGGGTCATGGCCCCGTCGGGGAACTCTCCACTCCGCATCCGGCGGAAAAGGTCCAGGCTTTCCTCTATGGGCCGGTCCCGGTAGGGACTCCGGGCGGGGACGCCCACGCCGCCCCGGTACTCCTTGAACTCCTCCGGGGTCAGCTGGCAGACATAGGCCAGGCCTTTTTTGATGAGGCCCTCTGCCTGGCGGTAGTCCTCCTCAAAGTAGTCGGAGCCGAAGAAGAAGCGGTCCCCCCAGTCGAAGCCCAGCCAGTGGATGTCCTCCTGGATGGCCTCCACAAACTCCTCGTCCTCCTTGGTGGGGTTTGTGTCGTCCATGCGGAGGTTGCAGAGCCCGCCGTATTTCTNGNNGGNGCCTAAGTCGANGGTCAGGGCCTTGCAGTGGCCGATGTGGAGATAGCCGTTGGGCTCCGGAGGAAAGCGGGTGTGGACCGTCATGCCCTCGAACTGCCCGCCGGGGGCCACGTCTTCCTCAATGAACGCGTGAATGAAATTCCGGCTTTCCAGCTNCGGCGCTTTGATTTCGTCCGCCATAGCGAANTCCTCCCAATGTAAATAAAATGACAATTTATTATACAGGACGGAAGGTGGGATTGCAAGGGGGATTTTTGCGGCCCTCCCGGCGGGCAAGTTGTATATTGAAAATGGACAGTCGGACAAGCCATGTCCGGCTGTTTTTTCAGCCCTGCCCGAATGCGGTC
>NZ_CAJMXG010000075.1:0-12899 GCF_905219725.1 Oscillibacter sp. CU971 | reverse complement strand
GCTTCCGCGGGGTCCAAGCCGCCGCCCTCGCCCGCCTCGGGCAGGGTGAAGAAGGGAATATCACCGGCGGGCTGCGGAGCTTGTCCCTCCGGGCCGGGCAGGGGCCCGCCGTCCGGGTCCAAGCCCTCCGTTCCGGCCTCCTCCTCCTGGCGCAGGGCTAGATCCTCCCGGCTGATTTTCTCCCCGGTCTCCGGGTCAATCAGAAGCCCGTCCTCCAGGCCGGCTTCCCAGCCGGTGACGGGGTCCAGGACCCTGGGGTCCTCGTCCTGCCCCAAGGGCGCGCCCTCCGCGTCCTCATAGCTGTATACCAGGGCGGCCAGATCCAGCTGTCCGGCGGTGGTGTCGTAGAGGAAGCGGGTGGCCTCGTTGGGGCGGAAGGCCTCGTAGATTTTCAGGCGGTAGCCGTCCTTCTCCGCCGCCTGGGCGGCGCTGAGGAGCTTCTTGGCGCAGGGGTAGAGGTAGGGGACCAGGAATTCCCNGTCCGCCTCCTGGATATGCTCGAAGCCCTGGATCACCTGGTCCGTAATCAGGGCGATGGGGTTTTCGTGGACCTTGAAGATGGAGCGGTAGCTGTTGGTGATGTCATAAGAGCAGTGGTCCCCCACGTACTCCGGCAGGTTGATCATGCAAAAGNGGCTGTCCACCCAGCCGNATTGGTCCTTGTACCGGACCTGGAACCAGTCTCCGCTCTCCTCCAATACGCAGAGGGCGGTCCCGCCGGGGATTTTTCCCAGGGAGGAGGAGCTCTTGTCGGCCTTTTCGTAGAAGGGCTGCTCAATGATGGGCCAGATGGTGGCGTACAGGGGATCGATGGAGACGGAGAACTCCGCCTCCTCCGAGGAGAGGACGGCGCCGTTCACGCTCTTGGACACCACCTGGAAGCGGTGGTGGGACCCGGAGCCCAGGCGGCCCAGGTCATACTGGAAGTGCTCCGCCAGCTCCAGAGTGTCCAGCAGGGTCCAGCCCTCCTTGTCCCACTCCTGGAGCTCGTAGCGCTCTCCCCGGGTTTCGTCCCACTCCAGGGTGTAGACCCGGGGCTCCGTCTCCCGGCAGACCAGGTTCAGATCGTCGCCCAGCAGGTCCTGGCGCTNCACGCGGATAAGATTGGAGGCNGGGCCGCAGAGAACGTAGCCCTCTCCCTGGACGGCCGCCCGGACAAGAACCTCCAAAGGATGCTCATAGCTGGGCAGCACCAGGGTGCCGCCCTCCTTGTANACGTCNAGGCTGATTTGCTTNNCGCTGGTGTAGGCCACCTGGCGAAAAACGCCGTCCGCCTGGTCCAAAGAGAAAATCTTATAGAATCCCGGGACCTGGCCGGAGAGCTTCCAGGAGAGGGAGAGCGCGCCGGGCCCCGGCGTGCCCACCGCTTCCGGGGCCTTTAGGTCCGTGAAGCGGACCTCTGCCGTCAGCTCCTGGCTGTGCAGCCTGCGAAAGAGGCCCAGGAGGTTTTTCCCCTCCGCCACAGCCTGGATGCGGATCGTCATGGGCAGAGTGTAGTNTTCCAGGAGGATACGGGGATGGTTTTCCAGCTTCTGGGTGTGCCCGCTTTCGCTCGTAAGCTCCAGGTCGTAGAGCACAGGGGTTATCCGGGTCCCGGCGGCCTCCCCGGCCGGAGCGTCTTCTCCGCCGCCGTCCTGCGGCTCGGTCCGGCTGCTGGGCCGGGCTTCCGGCCAATCCAGCTCGGCGGTTCCGTCCGCGTTCAGGCAGATGCGGATATCCCCCTCGTCGAAGACGAGGCGGGCGCCGCCGGGTATGTAGAAATAAGCCGCCGTCAAGGCCAAAGCCGCCAGCGCGAAGGCGGCGGCTCCAGCCAAAATGATTTTTCGAGTCATCAGATTGTTTCCCTCCAAGGGTCAGACTGGGACGTGCCAAGGGCATTCTACATCCCTCTAGGTGCGCAAAGCGTCAGAATACGGCATAGACCGTCTCGTAATCCGCTCCCTTTTCCGTGTAGACGATAAAGCCGTCATAGACCAGCTCGCCGTCCTCGCCGTCGATGAGGCAGCTGGGGGCGTAGTCGGAGGAGATGGGGCGGCCGATGGCGGCGTACAGCTCGCTGACGGGACGGCCCACCAGCCCCTGGGCGACGGCCTTGCGGTCCACTGCCGGAGCGGGCTCGGGCTCTGGTTCCGGTTCCGGCTCGGGTTCCGGCTCGGGCTCGGGTTCCGGCTGGGGCTCCGGTTGAGGCTGAGGCTCGGGCTTCGGCTCCGGTTTGGGCTCCGGTTTGGGCTCCGGTTTCGGTTCCGGCTTCGGAGCGGGCGTATCCTTAGGCTTTTCCGTTTGCACGGGTTCCGTCTGGTCCTTGGCCGGGGCCTCCTCCGGCGTGTCCGCCTCAGGGACCTGGGCTTCCGCGTCGGGGGAGTCCTTCTCACCGGCGGCGGATTCCGGCTGGTCCTGGCCGCTGTCCGCTTCCGGCTTTACCGGGTCCTGGGCAGGGGCCGCCTCGGCGGGAGCGCTCCGTCCTGCCGGTTCCCCGGCGTCCGCCGGGGCGGGGGCGTCTTCCGTTTGGGAGGTCTGGTCTCCGCAGGCGCAGAGGGCGCATAGCAGCGCTGCGCAGAGCAGGAAGCTCCATAGCTTTTTCATAAAAAATCGTCTCCTTTGCCTTATGTCTCAGACGGCGGCTCCGCCGCTCTGGGGCCGCNGGTAGTTCCAGCTGTTTCCGGCGTCGTAGAATTTGTAGAGGTTCACGTCGAACCGCTTTTTGCGGCGGTAGGCCATTTCCAGCTCCGTATCGAAGATGTAGTTTTTGCCGTTCAGGTTGATTTCCACCCAGCTGTGGGGAGAGCGGCGGACGCCCACCGTGCCGTTGTAGATAACGGAGTCGTAGCCGATCCAGCGGGAGAGATACCAGAAGAGGGAGGCGTAGCAGTAGCAGTTGCCATAGCCCGTGTCCAGAATGCGNAGGNCGTCGGTTTCCATNTAGTCGTAGACGCCCATCTCATAGGGGGGACGGCGCAGATAGGTGAAGGAGTCCCGGGTGTAGAGGAAGAGGGCCCGGAGCTTCTGCTCCTGGGTTTGGGAGCTGTCGGTGCGGGCCAGGACGATTTTGTGGAGCCAGGAGTCCAGCTCGTTGTTCCCGGTGGTGAAGCGCCCGTTGATGTTGAAGTAGTGGTTACCCACCATGGCTTCCCGCACCACGTCGCCTCGCGCGCTGTCATAGCAGTACAGCCAGCCGTCGGACAGCTGGATACCGTTTTGAGGGACCGCCTCCCTGGCGGTGTGGGAGGTCCAGCTCTCCGTGCCGCCGGACGCCGTGTGCTGATGGGGGACGGTGGCCTCGCACACATCGTAATAATACCAGCTGGAGGGGGCCACGTCCACGTAGAAGGCGGGATGGTGGCCGTCGATGTAGGCCCGGTCCGCCGTCCGGCCCAGGGCCCGGTTCAGCAGCACCACCGCCGCCGCCCGGTTGATGGTCTCGTCGGGGTGGAAGAGCCCGTCGCTGCCGCCCTGGGCCCAGCCGTAGGCCTGGGCGGAGCGGATGAAGGGTGCGTTCGGGTCGTCCTCCGCCACGTCGGGGAAGAGCTGGCCGTCAGTCCGCAGGGGGAAGAAGCAGGCGATGTACCGGACGAACTCCCCCCGGGTGACGGCCCGGCCGGTGTCCAGCATGCCGTCCTGGGCCTCCAGCACGCCCAGGTCCGCCAGAGAGCTCACAGCCTTGGCGTACCACGCTCCCGCGGGCACGTCGGCGTAGGCCGTGTTGGAGGCCGGGGCGTCCGGAGGCAGGAGACGGTAAAGCATCTGGGCCGCCTCGGCCCGGGTGACCTGCCGGGTGGGGTTGAAGGAGGGGAACAGGCCGCTGCTGCCCTGGGCATAGGCGATGTGGCTGTCGGCGGACAGGGAGATCCCCGCCACAACCTTGCCCGCCGTAATGTTTTTCCGCTTGGAGGGTCCGGAAGAGTTGGGCTGGCTGGGGGCGACGCCGCCGTTGTCGCCTTCCCCGGCGGGTCGTCCGGAGGCGCTGGGCGTACGGGAGGGGTCCGGCGCGACGCCGCCGTTGTCGCCTTCCCCGGCGGGCCGTCCGGAGGCGCTGGGCGTGCGGGAGGGGTCCGGCGCGACTCCGCCGTTGTCTCCCTCCCCGGCGGGCCGTCCGGAGGCGCTGGGATTCCGGGAGGGGTCCGGCGCGATGCCGCCGTTATCACCCTCCCCGGCGGGACGTCCGGGGGTGCTGGGAGGCCGCACCGGGTCCGGGGCCAGGCCGCCGTAGTCGTCCTCACGGTAGGCCTGCACACCGGGGTTCTCCGCGCCGGCAGCGCAGACGGGTACGGTGGTGACCAGCACCACCAGGGCCAGCAAAAGCGCGATCCAACTGTTCTTACCCATGCTTGTTCTCTCCTTTATCCGTGCTTGATTGAGTACGCGGTACTCAGAGACCCGGGGCCTTTGGACTGCGATAGGCAAGGCCCAGGGGCTGAACGCCCTCCGGCAGGTAGAGGCCCGCGCCTCCGCCCTCCAGGAGGAACGCCTCATAATACGTTCCGTCCGAGGCGGAAACCAGCACCGGGGAATCCGCCTCCGGGAGCTCCCGGCCCGCAAGAGCCGTGGGGCCGGTGACCAAGACATAGCCCGGCAGGTCCTCCGACGGCTCCACATCGAAATTCACGCCGCTTCCATAGACGGTGAAGCCCTCCGGTTTTTCCGTTCCCCGGCCGGGGGCGGGCANGACGGGGACATTCTGAATGAGATACCGGAGGTTCCGCTCCACCAGCTCCGCCGCCACATAGTCCGCCTCCCGCTGGGCAGCCAAATCCAGACGGTAGGGCATGGAGCGGGAGAACAGCGCCGCGCCGAAGCTGTCCGCCAGGTAGGGGTAGAGGTTGTTCCCGAAGGAGTCCCGGAACATCATCAGNGACCCCTCCCCGCCGCCGTGGGTCATGATGGTGAGGTTCTCCGCCGAGCGGATGGGGACATCATATTCTATGGTCAGTTCTCCGCTGTAGACCGGATCGGCCTCCAGGCCCTCCCCGGCGGGATAGAGCATGTCATAGAGGTCGCCCTTGTGGACTTCCTCCCGGGTGAAGGGACCGTCGAAGTAGCCCGAGGACCGGCCCAGGGCCCNGTTCACCGCGTCGGCGGCCAGCGCCGCGCCCTTGCCGTTCCAGTGGGAGTCGGTCTTGAAATACAGGGTTTCCTCCTGTCCCCGGAAGAGGGCGAAGCAGTCCAGGTAGTCCACGCCCTGCCGTTCCAGCTCCTCCGCCAGCCGCTTCGCGTCCCGGGGCTTGCGGGCGGAGGGGAGGGTGAGGTTTGGCATATGCTCCGGGTAGAGGGAGTTCTTATTGGGGGCCAGGGTGAAGAGGAACCTTGCCCCCTGGCTCTCGCAGTACTCCGCCATCAATCTGAGATTGCGGGCGGCGGAGAAGATCTCCCGGTCCGTCATGGGCTGCAGCCCCACATAGTCCGGCAGGGTGTCGGCGAAGTAGAGCCAGCCGTCCGTGCCCAGGACCACATCCTCGGTGATGGAGCTCCGGAGCCCCTTGGCGTTCAGGGCGGACCAGGCGGTAATCATCTCCTGGCGGAGATAGAAATTGTCCCCGGCGTAGTCCTGGATTTGGGAGAGATAGCCGGGATTCCAGTTTCCCTCCGGGTCCCGGAGGGAGGGGGCCCTGGAGAGGGCCTGGTTGCCGCCCGCGGCGCTCTCCTGAGCGGGGAGCAGCATCCCCAGGGAGGGAATGAGGCACAGCAGGAGGATGAGCGCCGTAAAGGTGGCGTAGGCGAGTTTCTTTTTCATGGAGGCACCTCAAAACTGAGCGTAAATGAAGGGCTGGAAGCTGCTGCCCGCCGCCGCCAGGAGGCAGAGGACAAAGAGAGCCGCCGCCCCGGCGAAGGAGGAAACCTCCAGCCAGGGGCCGTCCAGCCGCCGTTTCAGCCAGGGCCCCACGGGCAGACTGCCCACGATCCGCGCCCCCAAGGCACACCACACCGCCGGGCTGATTCGCTCCAGGGCCAGGGTGGAGGCCGGGGAGAGGGCAAAGCCGGTAAACATGGCCCGGAGGACCGTCATGGCTTCGGCAAGGCTGGATGCCCGGAAGACCACGAAGCCCACGCACACCGCCAGCAGGGTGTAGACATGCCCCGCGAAGCGGCCCAGGGGCTTCTCCGCTTTCATGGGCAGGGCGCTTTCCAGGGCGGAGAGAAGCCCGTGCCACGCGCCCCAGAGGACAAAGGTCCAGCTGGCCCCGTGCCACAGGCCGCAGAGCAGTAAGACCACGGCCTTATTGAGGCACTTCCGGGCCGTGCCCCGCCGCCCGCCTCCCAGGGGGATGTACAGGTAATCCCGGAACCAGAAGGAGAGGGACAGGTGCCACCGCCNCCAGAACNCGGTGATGGAGGCGGAAATGTAGGGGTAATCGAAGTTCTCCGGGGTTTCAAAGCCGAACAGCGACCCCAGGCCGATGGCCATGTCGCTGTAGCCGGAGAAGTCAAAGTAAATTTGCAGGGTGTAGGCAACCGCCCCCAGCCAGGCCATCCGCCAGTCCAGGCCGTCCCCCAGGGCGAAAGCGGCGTTGACCACCGTGGCGGCCATTTCGGAAATCAGGGCCTTCTTGGCAAAGCCCACGGTGAAGCGCCGGAGCCCCTTGGCCGCCTGCCTGGCGGTGACCCGGGGGCTTTTCAGCCCCTGGGCGAACTGGCCGAAGCGGGAGATGGGGCCGGAGACCGCCTGGGGGAAGAAGGAGAGATAGAGCAGCACGTCGGAGAAGCGCCGGGCCCGGGCGTTTTCGTCNCGGTAGACGTCGACGGCGTAGGACATGGATTTAAAGGTGAAAAAAGAAACGCCCAGGGGAGCCAGGAGCCCCGCGGAGGGGAACTCNGTCCCCAGGAGGCCGTTGAGGCTTCCGGTAAAGAAGTCCAGGTATTTGAAAGCGCCCAGCAGGAGAAGGTGGAAGGTCAGGACCGCGGCCAGCAGGGCCTTTCGCGCCCGGACCCGGGGCATGAAAAAACCGGCAGCCCAGCTCACGGCGGCGGACAGCAGAAGGCAGGGGATCCCCTGCCACTGCCCGCAGGCATAGAAGGCCAGACTGACGGCAATAAGCAGATACTTCCTCCCCCTGACCGGAACCAGCAGGCTGAGAAGCCAAGCTGCCGGGAAGAAGAAAAACAGGAAGGGGGCGGAATGGAATGCCATGCAAACACCAACTCCTAATAGAAAAGCTTCTGCTGCCGGAACAGGAAAATATGTCGAATCTATGAAGATTATACACCTTTGCAGAGAAATGTCAAGGCGCAGGGCAGAGCCTGGATTGTTCAGAACCCTTTTTACCCAAAAAGCAATGATATGCAAAAACAGCGGCGGCATATGCCGCCACTGTTTTCCGTGCCGTATTCTCAGAGCCTGGCCGCAATGGCGTCCAAAAACTCCCAGCTGTCCACGCCCCGGACCTGGAAGCCCGGCTCCACCAGAGGCAGGAGGTCTTTTGTCATGATCCCGTCCTCCAGGGTTTTCAGGGAAGCGGCTTCCAGCCTCTCGCCGAAGCGGACCAGGCCGGGGAGGCCGTCCAGCTCGCCCCGGCGCTTCAGGGCCCCGGACCAGGCGAAGATGGTGGCCATGGGGTTGGTGGAGGTCTTTTCCCCCTTGCGGTAGCGGTAGTAGTGCCGGGTGACGGTGCCGTGGGAGGCCTCGAACTCCATGGTCCCGTCGGGGGAGACCAGTACGGAGGTCATCATGGCCAGGCTCCCGAAGGCGGCGGCGATCATGTCGCTCATCACGTCCCCGTCGTAGTTTTTCAGCGCCCAGATAAAGCCGCCCTTAGAGCGGATCACCCGGGCCACGGCGTCGTCGATGAGGGTATAGAAATAGGTAATCCCCAGCTTCTCGAACTCCGCCCTGTAGGANGACTCGTATTCCTCCTCAAAGATACGCTTGAATTCCCCGTCGTAGACCTTGGCGATGGTGTCCTTGGTGGAAAACCACAAGTCCTGCTTTTGGCTCAAGGCGTACTGGAAGCAGGAGCGGGCGAAGGCCCGGATGCTCGTTTCCAGGTTGTGCTGCCCCTGCCAGACGGCGGGGCCGTCCNCGGTCTGGACATTCAGGGTCTTTTCCGCCCCGCTCTCCCCCCGGAAGGTAAGGGTGGCCGTCCCCGGCTCCTCCGTGGTCATGTCCACGGCCTTGTACATGTCGCCGTAGGCATGGCGGGCGANGGTAATGGGCAGCTCCCAATNCTTTACCACCGGCCGNATAGCGGGCNGGANAATGNNGGAGCGGAAGGCCGTGCCGTCCAGGATGGCCCGGATGGTGCCGTTGGGGGACTTCCACATCTCCGTCAGCTCCGGGTATTCCTCCATCCGCTGGAGGTTGGGGGTAATGGTGGCGCACTTCACCGCCACGCCCNGGCGGCGGGCGGCCTGGGCGGCGTCNACGGTGATNNGGTCNTTTGTGGCGTTGCGGCTCAGCAGTCCCAGGGCATAGTACTCGGTTTTCAAATCCACAAAGGGCAAAATGAGCTTCTCTTTGATTACCCCCCATAGAACGCGGGTCATCTCGTCCCCGTCCATCTCCACCAGGGGGGTGGTCATTTTGATTTTTTCCATAAAGCGCCTCCGTCAATTGGCTCGTTTGGCGTAGTAGTTCATGAGACAGCCGTCCAGGATAATCTCTTGTTCCTCCGCCGTCAGGCCCCGGACATGGAGCAGGATGTCCTCCTCGCCGCCGTCCGCCTTCAGGACCTTGGCGGGGATGTCCTCTCGCCCCTCCGCAATGGCGGCGCGGATATGCGGGACAAACACGCAGTCCCCCGCCTCATAGGGGAACTCTGCCCCCTCGTCCAGGGTGAAGGGCAGGATACCCCAGTTGATGCAGTTGGAGCGGTAGCGTTTTGTGGCAAACTCATAGCAGATATTGGCGAAGCCCCCCAGCACCTTCTGGCAGCTGGCGGCCTGCTCCCGGGCGGAGCCGTCGCCGGGGCGGTTGGCGAAGACGCAGGAGCCGAATTGGGTTTTCGCCGCGTCCGCGCCGCAGCGGTCCAGCAGGGCTTGCAGCCGCGCGGGCACGTCCCCGGCCAGCCGCCGGGCCTCGCTCTTTGCGATTTCTTTGGCGCGGCCCACATACTCCGGTTCCCGGCGGGACAGGGTGAACTCCGCCAGCCGCAGGGGATTGGAGCGGTAGGAAGACGTTTCTCCGGAGGGGATCAGCTCGTCGGTGGTGGTCACGCCGTCCCGGAGGACCGCCGCCAGCTCCACCAGCAGGTTCTCCGCCAGAGGCTGCATCTTGGGCCAGTCGGTGATGTTGGGCCCCAGGATCAGCTCCTCCTCCGGACGGGGATGGCCAAAGCCGTTGTAGACCCGCTTCTCGTACACGCCCTTGTCAAAGTGGTAGGGACGCCGGACGGGCTGGTATTCGACTTCCGTGGCGGGGGTGATGTTTCCGCCGTTTCTGGCCGTGGCGGCGATGGACCGGGCGTCCATCAGGCACACGGCGGCGAACTGGCCCTCCCCGGGCTTGGAGCCCTCCCGGTTGGGGAAGTTCCGCGTGGTGTGGCGGAGGCTGAGGCCGTTGTGGGCGGGCACGTCCCCCGCGCCGAAGCAGGGCCCGCAGAAGCTGGGCTTGATCACCGCGCCGCTTTGGAGCAGGTCCGCCGCGGCCCCGATCTTCGTCAGCTCCAGGCTGACGGGCACGCTGGTGGGGTACACGTCCAGGGTGAAGTACCCGTCGCCGCAGCTCCCGCCCCGGAGGATGTCCGCCGCCTCGGTAATGTTGTCGAAAAGCCCCCCGGCGCACCCGGCGATGACCCCCTGGTCCGCCCAGACGCCGCCGTCCCGGACCTTTTGGGCCAGGTTGATCTTGGCCTTGGGATAGCGCTTCTGCGCGTCCGCCTCCACCTTTGCCAGAATGTCCGGGGCGCCCGCCAAAAACTCCCGGATGGTCCAGGCGTTGGAGGGGTGGAAGGGCAGGGCGATCATAGGCTCGATTTGGGAGAGGTCCAGCTCGATGTACTTGTCGTACCAGGCCCACTCGCCGGGATGGAGCTCTTTGTATTCCTCCCCCCGCCCGTGGGCCTCGTAGAAGCCCCGGGTTTCTTCGTCGGTCTCCCAGATGGAGGAGAGGCAGGTGGTCTCCGTGGTCATAACGTCGACGCCGTTGCGGTAGTCGATGGGCAGCCCCGCGATGCCCGGCCCGGCGAATTCCAGGACGCAGTTGTTCACAAAGCCGCTTTCAAAGGTNGCCTTCACCAGGGCGATGGCCACGTCGTTGGGGCACACGCCCCGCCTGGGCGCACCGGTGAGGTAGACCAGGGCCACCTTGGGGTAGGGCACGTCCCAGGTGTTTTTCAAAAGCTGCTTACAAAGCTCCGGCCCGCCCTCGCCCACGGCCATGGTGCCCAGGGCCCCGTAGCGGGTGTGGGAGTCGGAGCCCAGAATCATCTTCCCGCAGCCCGCCAGCTGTTCCCGGGCATAGGAGTGGATGACGCTCTGGTTGGCGGGGACATAGATGCCGCCGTATTTCCGGGCGGCGGAGAGGCCGAAGACGTGGTCGTCCTCGTTGATGGTGCCCCCCACGGCGCAGNGGGAGTTGTGGCAGTTGGTCAGGGCATAGGGAATGGGGAACGCCCCCATGCCGGAGGCCCGGGCCTGCTGGATGATGCCCACGTAGGTGATGTCGTGGCTGGCCATGGCGTCAAAGCGGATCTGAAGCTTCTCCGGGTCGCCGGAGACGCTGTGGGCCTGGAGGATGCTCCAGGCCAGGGTCCGCTTCCGGCCCTCCTCNGCGGAGAGGGGGGCGGAGGCGTGGAGACGGCCGCTGGAGAGAAAAACGCCGTTGTCGTGAAGGGTGATCATAGCGGAAACCTCCTGAAATCAACTTCTGNCCGCCAGGGGCACATAGGCCCCCCGTTTGCAGATGGTCTTATAGGCGGGACGGATAATCCGCGGGTCGTCGGAGCAGCACTCCTCCATGCGGTGGGCGCNCCAGCCGGCCATGCGGGCGCTGGCGAAGATGGCGGTGTAGAGGTCCGTGGGGATGCCCAGCAGCCGGTACACGAAGCCGGAGTAGAGATCCACGTTGGCGCAGATGGGCTTGTCGATGCCCCGGACCTCCTGGAAAACCTGGGGGGCCAAGCGCTCCACGGACTCGATGAAGTCCAGCTGGTCCACCATGCCCCGCTTTTCCGCCAGGTGGCGGGAGAACTGCTTAAGGATCTCCGCCCGGGGGTCCGAGAGGGTATAGACNGCGTGGCCCATGCCGTAGATAAGGCCGGTGCCGTCCCCCAGCTCCCGGTTGAGGATGCGGACCAGCTGGTCCTTCACCTGGCCGTCGTCCTTCCAGTCCCGGACGGCGTTTCGCAGATACTGCATCATCTCCACCACCTTGATGTTGGCCCCGCCGTGGCGGAAGCCCTTCAAAGAGCCCACGNCGGCNGCGATGGAGGAATAGAAGTCCGTCCCGGTGGAGGTGNGGACCCGGCAGGCGAAGGTGGAGTTGTTGCCGCCGCCGTGCTCCGCGTGGAGGATCATGCAAAGGTCCAGAAGCTTGGCCTCGTCGTCGTCGAATTTCGAGTCCTTGCGCAGGGTGTAGAGGAAGTTCTGGGCCACGCTCAGATCCGTCCGGGGCCGGTGGAGGTAAAGGCTGTCCTTGTCGAAATAATGCCGCTTGGCGGCGTAGGAGTGGGCCACGATGGTGGGCGTCCGGGCCACCATGCGGAAGGATTTGAAGAGCTCGTTTTCCAGACTTCTGTTCTCCGCCTCGCCGTCGTGGGAGTGGAGGGCCAGGATGCAGCTGGCCAGCTTGTTCATGATGTTCTTGTTGGGGGAGCGGAGGATCATGTCCTCGGAGAAATAACCGGGCAGCTGGCTCCACCGGGCCATGAGGACCTGGAAATCCTCCAGCTGGGAGAGCGTGGGCAGCTGGCCGAAGAGGAGGAGGTACACCGTCTCCTCAAAGCCGAAGCGGTCCTCCCGNANACAGCTTTGAATCAGATCCTCGATGCTGACGCCCCGGTAGAAGAGCCGCCCCTTCCGGGGAATCTTTTTCCCGTCCTTCAGGTCGTAGCCGTCCACGTCGCCGATGCTGGTGACTCCGGCGACGACGCCGGTTCCGTTGGGATACCGGAGGCCCCGCATCACGTCGGTTTCGGTCCGGCCGGAGGGGAAGATGTCGTTGTCCCGGATGAAGTCCTCGGAGCCGCTGACGAAGGAGAGGGAGGACTCGATCAGCTCCTGGTGCCGGAGCATCCGGTGAAGGTCGCGTTCGGTTTTGTAAGACATATCAGGAAACCGCCTTTNAAAAGTGTGNGCAGTCTGCNANGAAGCGGGCGGCCCGCTGTGGGTATTTGATTTATTATAATGGATTCCGGGCCGGATTTCNNNGCCACAAATCACCGATTATCCGGCGGGTTTTCGAGAGAAAACTGATTTTTTGAGCGCCGCCGCCCTCCAAAGAGCCGAAGACGCCCCCCCGGAAACCGGCGGGAAGCCGCCGGCCCGGGAGACCGTCTTGACGCAGTGTGGGAATGGGNATGTTTTTGAGATAGTCCAGAAATTTTCGCGGGTCGTTCCACCGCTGTAAATCGTATAGGCAGTCTCACCGTTGCGTCTCCCGGAGGAAAGAACCGTGGNATTGGCAGGCGTATTCAAGGAAGTCTTGTCTACTGACCGCTCCCCGCCAATGNCCCGCCCATAGCGGCGGCTCAAGTCCGTGTTTACGTGGCTTTCATCCAGAAATACCAGTTTGTTCGCTTCGCATTGCGTGATCACTCCACTCCAGGCTTNTCCCGCCGTCACAACATCGAACACGCTCCCGCTCTGCCGCGTAAAAGGACTTCTTCTTGTAAACATAACCCAGTCTAATCACGGCCTTTCGCACCGTTTCGTTACTGACAGACAGTCCCTGTTTTTTGATAATTTCGTCGATTGTAATATCCGGCTGGGCTACGATCAGTTGGTCTATGCCCTGCAAATCTTCTTCCGTC
>NZ_CAJMXG010000074.1:0-13163 GCF_905219725.1 Oscillibacter sp. CU971 | reverse complement strand
CATGTATTCGCCACTAATGCTCTGGAGCATGGGATGGATGTAAAGACCCTGTCCACCATCATCGGTCACGTCTCCAGTGCCACTACGCTGAATGTCTACGCACACGTCACTGATGATATGCAGAAGCAGGCCGCCGCTAAAATCGACCGAGGTATTGGTAAAGTAGAGATTTCCGCAGAGAATCCCCAAGCGGTAGCCAGCCGCACTCTGACAGACTTCAAACCCAAGCGGGGCAAGCGCCGCTACTGGGGCAGCGGATACTTGGGTCAGACCAAAAGTGGGCGCTGGAACGGAAGGTACACGGTGACCTGGCCCGATGGAACAAAACGCACCCGGGACATCTACGCTGACTCAGAGGAAGAATGCGAAAAGTTGCTGGCGGTAATGATAACCGAGATGAAAACGGAGGTAGCCGCCGAAAGGGAGCGGCTGAGGGCAGAGAGCAAGGCTGGTTGAGAACTACGGCCCACCGGGACACTCCCGGTGGGCCAGTTTTTCTCTGTCTGTGGGCAAATATGTGGTCAAGGAGTTCCCGGCCGTACAAAGCAAGCAGAAATTGTCACGAGAATGGCAGGTCTGAAACAGATAATGGAGATTTTCAAGGCCATAAATCAGCCCTTATCCTCAGAGCAGCGTGTGCGCTGGTACATCCAAAGAAGGAGCCTGGGATTGGCTACACGTGAGCGGTCACAAAATGATGATCCTTGATTTCCAGTAATATCAATAAAATACAGGGGAAAGTTTTGTGTAACCCATGAATTGATTTTTGTGTGAAAGCTGTGCTACAATTCACTTGTGTTTAAAGAATACGTATTCTAGTGGAGCCAATATGATTACAATGACGGAAATCGCAAAACTGACCCACGTTTCCCAGCCCACGGTGTCTCGTGTGCTGAACGGAAGTATGACAGTGGCTCCGGAGATTCGGGAACGGGTGCTGGCCTGCGCCAGAGAGCACGATTATCAGTTTAACGCTTTGGCCAAGGGACTCCAGGGCAGCAAAACGAAGCTGCTGGGCGTACTGGTGACCGACATTTCCAACGGCTTTTTTGCCGATCTTGCGAAACGGATCGAAACCGAGGCCCGGGAAAACGGGTACAGCATCATCTTGTTCAACAGCGATTACAACCCCCGGAACGAACAGGAGTATTTGGATGTGGTCCGGCGTTACCGGGTAGACGGCGTACTGGCGGTGCCTATCCGGGAGACCAGCGGGGAATGGCGGGAGTACGTCAAAATACTGGATGTGCCCGTTGTAACCGTCACCCGCCGGGCCAAGGGCCTGGATTCAGTCTATGTGGATCACGCCCAGGCTGGTGCCATGGTGGCGGCGCATCTGCTGGAACGGGGCTTCCGGCGCTTCCTGTTCATCGGAAAGGACTACGACGGGAAATACGTGGGATTCCGCCGGTCTCTTGTGGAGATAGGCTATGGCCCGCGGACGGCAAACGTCGTTTATCAGGACGACGTTCAGATGAATCGAGCGCTAGAGGACTGGCTGGGCCAATCGCCGGAGCGGGGAGCCGTCTTCGCGGGAAATGACATCTATGCACTGCAGGTCCTGGACGCGCTCCGGCGGCTGGAGGTTTCTGTCCCTGAGAGGGTCGGCGTGATCGGGTTTGACGATACCTCTATGGGCCGTTATCTCAATCCCCGGCTGAGCAGCGTGTCCCAGCCCATCGCCCGGATGGCCCATGAGGCCGTGGCGCGGCTGCTGGACCGCATTGACCGCCCCGGTCCCCGGGAAGCGCTGGATGATCCGCTTTCCGCCTCTCTGGTGATCCGTGAGAGCACTTGAATAGAAAAAGGATGACGTTTCGATATCCTTTTTTTAGGATTTTCGAGAATACGTATTCATGAATTCCTTTTGTGCCTCCGCTCCATCCATGGAGCTGAAATAAAATGTGAAAGGAAGCAGAACGATGGATTACAAAAAAGTAGCCCAGGAAATCTACGACAAGGNGGGGAAGAAGGAAAACCTGGTTTCCGCCGCCCATTGTGCCACCAGGCTCCGTTTGGTCCTGGCGGACAACACCAAGTGCGACGCGAAAGCCGTAGAGGACATTGACGGGGTCAAGGGAGTTTTCAGCGCCTCCGGCCAGCTTCAGATCATCTTGGGCACCGGCACGGTCAATAAGGTCTATGACGAGTTTATTGCCATCTCCGGACTCACCGCCGCCACGAAAGAAGAGGTCAAAGCCGCGGCGGCCGCCAAGCAAAATGTCTTCAAGCGGGCCATCAAGTGCCTGGGGGACATTTTCGTTCCCATTATCCCGGCTATCGTGGCCAGCGGTTTCCTGATGGGTATCATGGAGGCGCTGAACTTCATGGTGAACAACGGGTTCCTTCACATCGACACTTCGGGCTCCATTTATGTGTTCGCCAATCTTTTTGCCAATACAGCATACGTATTCCTGCCGATTTTGATTGCCTACAGCGCCGCCAAAGCCTTCGGAGGAAATCCTTATCTGGGCGCGGTCATCGGTATGCTGATGATCCATCCGGACCTCCAGAATGCCTGGACGGTAGCGACCCAGGGCGTGCTGCGGACGCAGAGTGTGTGGTTCGGCCTGTATGAGGTGGACCTGGTGGGGTATCAGGGCCACGTCATTCCGGTGATCATCGCCGTGTGGGTGATGTGCTTCATTGAAAAGCGCCTGCACAAGATCGTGCCCGCCATGTTCGACCTGTTTGTAACACCCCTGGCCAGCGTATTTATCACCGGCTACCTGACGTATTCCATCATTGGCCCCATCTTCGTGCCCATCGAGAACGGGGTCATCGGAGGCATCCAGACCCTGCTCACGCTCCCCCTGGGCNTGGGCAGCCTGATTATGGGCGGCTTGTATTCCACCACTGTGGTGGCCGGTATCCATCACATGTACACGGTCATTGACATGGGACAGCTGTCCATGTACGGCGTGACCTACTGGCTCCCTCTGGCCTCCGCCGCCAATATGGNACAGGGCGCGGCCACTCTGGCGGTTGCNNTCAAGAGCANGAACCAGAAGACCAAGTCCGTGGCCCTGCCCTCCGCCTTCTCCTGCTTCATGGGCATCACCGAGCCCGCCATCTTCGGCGTGAACCTGCGCTATTTCAAGCCCTTTGTCTGCGGCGCCATCGGCGGCGCGGCGGGCGCTATGTACGCCTCTCTGGTGGGACTGGGGGCCAGCGGCACCGGCGTGACCGGCCTGTTCGGCCTGCTGCTGTGCCTCAATGACCCTATCAATTACATCATCATGGCCGCTGTCTCCATCGGTGTGGCTTTCGCTCTGACCTGGGTGTTTGGCTATAAGGACGCCGCTCCCGCGGAGAAAAAGGCCGTCCAGCCCGAGCCCGCGCTCCCCGCTGTGGAGTGCCGGCCCGGCGCGGTGTACGCCCCGGTTTCCGGAACGGTCATTCCCTCCGAGGAGATCCCCGACGAGACCTTTGCCGCCGGAGTCCTGGGACAGGGCGTGGGCATCCAGCCCGCTGAGGGCTTCATAGCGGCTCCCTTCGACGGCGAGATTTCCTCTGTCGCTGAGACGCGGCACGCGGTGGGCATCACCTCTCCAGACGGCATGGAGGTGCTGATCCATGTCGGCGTGGATACGGTGGCGATGAACGGCGAGGGCTTCGAGTGCTTTGTCCAGGAGGGGCAAACGGTAAAGGCCGGTGAAAAACTCATCGCTTTTGACCGGGACAAAATCGCCGCCGCTGGCCATCCCGATGTGGTGGTGGTGCTGGTGACGAACTCCGACGACTATGAGAGCGTGACCATCCAAACCGGCGTCTGCAAGGCTCTGGACAAGGTGATCCAGGTCTGATGAGAGGGCAATTCCTCCAAGCCGCCCGCAGGACGGGCGGCTTGGAAGAAAGCCTATAGGCCTATGCGAAAAGGAGGGGTTCTATGAATGCGCTGCACAAGGATCTGGTCCGCCTGACCGCAGCGGCGGAACGGCAGGCGGTGAAGGGCGGCCCCTGGCGGCCCGGCCTTCATCTGGCGCCGCCCACCGGCTGGCTCAACGACCCCAACGGCCTGTGCCGTTTTCGGGACGAGTATCATGTCTTCTATCAATACGCGCCCTTCGATGCCAACGGCGGCGTGAAGTTTTGGGGGCACTGCAAATCCCGCGATCTGCTCTCCTGGGAGCGGTGCCCGGTCATGCTGTACAGCGACGAGCCCTATGACGTCCACGGCGCGTATTCCGGCTCGGCCCTCTGCGGGGAGGACGGCTTGTATTTGTATTACACAGGAAATGTCAAACACGGCGGAGACTACGATTATGTTCTGGAAGGCCGTGAGAACAATACCGCCGTGGCCTATTCCCCGGACGGGGTGCGTCTTGGCTGGAAACGGCTGCTGATGGGACCCAAGGATTATCCCGGCGGATTGACGCGGCATGTGCGGGACCCGAAGGTGTGGAAGCAGGACGGCGTCTATTACATGGTGCTGGGGGCCCGGACGGTGGAAGACGCGGGCGCGGCGCTGATATTCGAGTCAAAGGACAAATTCCAGTGGAAGCATATCAACACGCTCTGCACATCGGCGGCCTTTGGCTATATGTGGGAGTGTCCCGATCTCTTTGAAATGGACGGACAGTGGTTTTTGGCGGTTTCCCCCCAAGGGGTTCCGGAAAAGGGACCGGGCTTTGAGAACGTCTACGCCTCCGGCTATTTTCCGATTTTTGGCGACTTCCGGGGAGACTGCCGGCTGGGGGAGTTCGTTCCCTTCGACTTTGGCTTTGACTTCTACGCGCCGCAGACCTTCCCGGATGGCAGCCGCCGTCTGCTGATAGGCTGGATGGGGATGCCGGACGCGGAGTATTCCAATCCAACTGCCGCCCAAGGCTGGCAGCACTGTTTGACGGTGCCGCGAGTACTTGAACGCCGCCGGAACAGGCTGGTGATGAACCCGGTCCCGGAGCTGGAGGGACTGCGTGAGGAGTCCCGGGAATATGACTTCGAGGGAGAAAAAACGATAGACCTGCCTCTCCTCTCCGATATTGCGATCATATGCGAAGGGGATTTGTCCCTGGACCTCTCCGGCGTTTCCCTGCGGACAGGGAATGGAGCGCTGACGCTGACCGTCCGGGAGGGCGGCTGGGGCCGGGGGAGCCGGACCGCTCCCGTTCGCGAATTGCGGAATCTGCGCATCCTGGCGGATACCAGTGCCCTGGAGTTTTTCGCAAATGACGGGGAGGCGGTTTTGTCGGTTCGCTGGTATCCTGAGAGCGAAGGACGGACGCTGGCGCTGAAGGGCAGAGGAAAGGCGGCCGTCCACAAACTGCGTCCCATGCAAATCAAAGAATATTCTCCTGAGTGAGGGCGGGCTGGACAAGTCCGGCCAAGCCTGGTAGGATAGAGGAAAAGAAGAAAGGCGGTGCGGTCTATGATTTCAGAGCAGTTAAGGAGGGCAAGGGCTTATGAGGCGAGGATGGGCGCCTTGATCTCCCCGGCAGAGCGGCCTTTGTTCCATCTGACGCCCACCACGGGCTGGCTGAACGACCCCAACGGATTTTCCGTCTACCGGGGAGAATACCACCTCTTTTACCAGTATCATCCCTACAGCACCAGCTGGGGCCCCATGCACTGGGGGCACTGCAAGTCCCGGGACTTGCTCCGCTGGGAGCGCCTGCCCGCCGCGCTGGCCCCCGACCAGCCCTATGACCGGGACGGCTGCTTTTCCGGTTCCGCGGCGGAAACGCCCGATGGGCGGCATCTGCTGATGTATACGGGACGCCGCCTGGAGGAGGGAAGAGAAGTCCAGGCGCAGTGCCTGGCGGTGGGAAACGGAGAGAATTACGAAAAGCTCTCCGCCAACCCGGTGATCACCGGGGAGCAGCTTCCGCCCGGCGGCAGCGCGCAGGATTTCCGGGACCCCAAACTGTGGCGGGATGGTTCCCGCTGGTACGCCGTGGCGGGAAACCGTGCCGGAGACGGCAGCGGAGAGGTTTTGCTGTATTCGTCGGAGGACCTGGAGCGCTGGCGGCTGGAGGGGGCGCTGGACCGCTCCGCCAACCAGTGGGGGAAGATGTGGGAATGCCCGGATTTTTTCTCCCTGGACGGACAATCTATCCTGCTGGTCTCTCCCCAGGAGCTGGAGGCTCCCGGCCCGGAGTTTCACAACGGCCAGGAGGTACTCTGTATCCTGGGCGGTTTAGACGGCGGCGGGAGATTCATCCGGCAGAGCATCTCGCCTGTGGACCAGGGGCTGGATTTCTACGCGCCCCAGACCGCCCTCCTGCCGGACGGGCGGCGGGTCATGATCGGATGGATGCAGGCCGCAGGGGAGCCGTCCTGCTATGTCCCGAAGGGACAGAAGTGGTTCGGACAGCTTACCCTGCCCCGGGAGCTGTCTGTCCGGGACGGGCGGCTGGTCCAAAGCCCCGTTCGTGAGCTGGAGGCGTGGCGGGAGGAAGGGATTCCTTACGAAAATATCCCGCTCTCCGGTTCCCTGACCCTGCCTGGCGTATCCGGCCGGACGCTGGATATGAAGATCGCGCTGCGGTGCCGGGGGGATGGGACGTTTACTCTGAAATTTGCGCAGGACGGCCATCGCTTTACCGCCCTTTGTTTTCAGTCCGGCCCCAATCTTCTGACGCTGGACCGTACGTATTCCGGCTTTCCCTGCAATCTGGTCCACCGGAGAACCGTGCCTGTGCGGGACCGGGCGGGGGAGCTGGAGCTGCGCCTGATCCTGGACCGCTTTTCCGTGGAGGTGTTTGTCAACGGGGGAGAACAGGTTCTCTCCGCCACCCTTTACACCCCGCAGGAGGCGGACGGGATTTCCTTCCATGCGCAGGGGAGGGCAGAGATGGACCTGGAGCGGTACCGCTTGGCGGAACCCGCGTGTCAGGACCGCGGCTGAACAAAAACGACATAAGGAGGGAGCTTTTTGAAAATACGTTATTTGGGAACCGCCGCCGCCGAGGGCTGGCCCGCGCTGTTTTGCTCCTGCCCCATCTGCACCCAAGCCCGGGAGCGGGGCGGAAAGAACCTGCGTACCCGCACCCAGGCTGTTTTGGACGGGGAACTGCTGATTGATTTCCCGCCGGACACCTACTGCCACGCCCTGCGGTACGGCCTGGAGCTGGCGAAGATTCACACGCTGCTGGTAACCCACAGCCACATGGACCACTGGTTTCCCACAGACCTGATCCACCGCCATGAGCACTTCGGCCACGGCGCGGAAGGCGTCCTGGAAGTCTACGGCAGCCAGGCGGTCAAGGACGCCTTCGACGCCCATATCCTGGTTGAGCGGTTCAAACCGCATCCCATTGACGGCGTGGTGNACTTCCATGTGATTCACGGGGAAGACCGGTTCCGGGCCAATGGATGGGAGATCACCGCCGTGCCCGCTGACCATGACCAGCGGGAGGAATGCCTTGTGTACATCTGCAAAAAAGCGGGGAAGACGGTCTTTTACGGCCATGATACCGGCGTGAACCTGAGCGCGGAGGCTTGGGCGCTCATAACGGCGGAGCGGTATGACCTGATCAGCCTGGACGCCACTATGGGGAAAAAGACGGCCGGCGGCTATCATATGGGTCTGCCTGACGGAGAGGCCTTTTTCCAAAAGCTCCATGACCTGGGCTGCTCCGGCAGCCATACTGTGAAGGTTGTGAATCATTTCAGCCACAACGGGGGGATGACCCATGACCAGCTGGAGGCGTGGGGGAGAGAACGGGGGATTCTGGCCGCCTATGACGGTATGGAAGTGACGTTCTAAAGATACGAAATCCCGCACGCTGAATTTATACTCTTATCCTCAGAGACTGTGGGACTATCATCACGTAGTTGGCTATATTTCCATATCGGCAGCGGGACAGAATATTTGTCTGTGGGTTTTCCCAAAAGAAATAGAGAAACGGCATTACGGAGTTTGTGAACGCCTCTGGTGCCTCATTCGGCACTGGCTGGGGGTGACTTCCTTTTTCTGGTGAAATATTTTAGAAAAATAAAGTGCGTCCTGATAGCTTACCGACCTTGCCGCCACCTGGATTGGCAGGTCGGTATTTTTCCGCAGAATACAGGCTTGCCGGATGCGCCGGTCCAGCAGGTAGTCCTGGACGGATACGCCCATAGCCGCCTTGAATTGCCGATGAAGGTAGGAGCGGTTCAGGCATAAATGATCGGCGATGTCCTGGACGGTAATGGGGCCGCAGAAAGCGCCCTCTATGAAATTCAGCGCTTCCTCCACATAATTGGACCGCTTCTCCGCTCCGGCTGGTTTCTTATTGGGGAACTTGTCCGCCAGCAGGAAAAGATATTCATACAGGATGCTGTTCATCAATAGGTCCCGGCTTTGGGTCTTTTGCTCCGCCTCAAAAAGCCGCTCGTGGCAAGCGCGCAGCCGCGGGTACCCTCCATAACAAAACACCAGGGACTCCACAAGAGAGGTCCGCTCCAGATAGCCCTTGATCTTGATTCCCTGCATCCCAATCCAGGTGTAAATCCAGGGTTCCTCCCGGTCCGCCTCGTAGTAGATCAGCTCTCCGGGGCAGATGAGGAAGGCTTCCCCCTCTCCCAGACGGAAGGTTTTGCCCTGGCACTGATAGACGCCCTTTCCGCTGAGAATATAGTGGACCATGCCCAGGGCGGCGCGGTGCCGGGCTATCTGGTCCGCCACCGGGACAATCTCAAGATTCGCGAAATCTGCATCCCCAGCTTTGTCTCCGTCCTCTTCGGCATTACGGAACCCGCCATCTTCGGCGTGAACCTGCGCTGCCGCTACCCCCTGATCGGCGGCTGCATCGGCGGCGCTCTGGGCGGCATGGTGGTCTATCTCACGAATCTGGCCGCTCTGGGCTTCGGCACCACGGTGCTCCCCGGCATCGACACCGTGCAGCTGGCCGGCAAGTTCTTCAAGCCCCATGTGAAAAACGGCGATACCGTGCGCAAGGGGCAGCTCCTGATTAAGTTTGACCTGGCGCAGATTAAAAAGGCGGGCTTCGGGACCTCCATTCCCATGCTCTTTACAGACCCCGCCGGCGGACTGGCTCTGGAGAAGGAGACTGCCGGAGCGATGAGCCCCGAGACGAAAATCGCGGAAATGAAAAAGGCGTGATGGTATGGACAGAAAGTTGATATTCCTGGACATTGACGGCACTCTGGTAGCCGCACTGTCCGCCCCCTCTCCCAAGGTCAGGCAGGCAATCCGGCAGGTGCGGTCCAAGGGACATCTGGCTTTCCTGTGTACCGGCCGAAACCTCCCCATTATTGGCCGGGACATTCTGGACATCGGGTTTGACGGTATTATTGCAAGTGCGGGGGCCTACGTGTCGGTGGGAGATCAGGTGCTGTTCGACAGCCTCCTCCTGGAAGAAGTGGTGCAGGAATGTCTCTCGGTCTTCCACAGCGAAGGCGTGTTCTGCCGCATCGAAACCCCGGACGGCATCTACACCGACCCCCAGATGGAGGAGCTCCTGCGCAGCGTATCCCCCGACCCTCAGAACTCTGAGCTGATTCGGATGCAGAAGGNAATTGAGTCTGGCCTGCGTATTCGGAAATATGAGGAGTATCCCAAACAGGGCGCCTACAAGCTGTGCTTTACCAGCCGGGACCTGGATTCCGTCCGCAAGGCCCGTGAGGTGTTGGGGGACCGTTTCGACTTCGTAGTGCATCCCTACGGCGCAAGCACCGCCTGTTTCAATGGCGAGATTATCCCCAAGAGCGTCGACAAGGGCCGGGGCATCGAGCTGGTCTGCCGCCGCTTCGGGGCCACTCCCGCGGATGCGGTTGCCTTTGGAGACAGCATGAACGACGCGGCCATGCTGGAACGGGCCGGGGTCAGCGTGGCCATGGGGAACGCCTGCGATGAGCTGAAGGCCCTGGCCGATGTGGTCTGCGAGGATGTGGCTCACGACGGCGTGTATCTGGAGCTTCACCGCATGGGCCTGTGCGGATGAATGAACAATGGGCCTGGGCGCGAGTCACGTCCAGGCCCTTTTGGAGGGAGCAATATGTCGATTGTAATTGACAAAGAGCGTCAGCTTTTTACTCTGCATACCCAAAGCGCCACCTATCAGATGAGGGCGGACCAGTGGGGAACTCTGCTCCACCTGTACTATGGAGAGCGGACGGACAGCAGCGNCAAGTCCTATTTTGTCCAGCAGAACGACGTGGGTTTCTCCGGCAATCCCTATGCGGCCGGACAGACCACCCGCCGCTACTCCCTGGACACCTTGCCCCAGGAATACGGCTGCTTCGGCACGGGAGATTATCGCGTCACGGCGCTGCGGGCGCGGAATCTGGACGGAAGCCAGGCGGCGGGGCTGCNCTTCCGCTCTTATGAGCGGCTTCCGGGGAAATACGCCATTCCCGGCCTGNCTGCCCTCTACGCCCAGGAGGGTCAGGGGGAAACCTTGGTTTTGCGCATGGAGGACTCCGCCTCCGGGCTGGAGGCGGAACTGTATTACGGTGTTTTGGAGAATCAGGATGTCATCACCCGGGCTGTCCGAATTGTCAACCACGGGACAGAGGCCGTGACGCTGGAAAAGGCGGCCAGTATGCAGTTGGACTGGCAGTGGGGACAGTTCGACTGGATTTCCCTCTATGGGCGGCACTCCATGGAGCAGAATGTCCAGCGCTCTCCGATTCTCCACGGCGTTCAGTCAGTGGGCAGTGTCCGGGGCATCAGCAGCCATCAGTACAGCCCCTTCCTGATGCTCTGTGAGCCTCACGCTACGGAAAACCGCGGCTCCTGCTACGGCTTCTCCGTTGTCTACAGCGGAGAATTTTTGATGGAGCTGGAGAAGGACCAGTTGGAGCAGACCCGGCTGGTCTGCGGTATCCACCCGGACAACTTCTCCTGGTGTTTGGAGCCGGGAGACTCTCTGTGGCTGCCGGAGGTCATCCTGGCTTTCAGCAATCAGGGCCTCGGCGGCGTGAGCCGCATTTTCCACCGGGCTCTCCGTGAAAACCTGTGCCGGGGTGCTTGGAAGGAAAAACGCCGTCCCATTCTCACCAANAACTGGGAGGCCACTTATTTCGATTTCACCGGAGAACAGCTGGTTTCCATCGCCAAAGCGGGGGCGGAGATGGGCGCGGAGCTGTTCGTCCTGGACGACGGCTGGTTCGGCAAGCGGGACGAGGACATTTCCGGTCTTGGCGACTGGGTCCCCAACGAGAAAAAGCTGGGCTGTACCCTGAANGAGCNGGGGGAGCNTATCCAGGCGCTGGGCCTGGGCTTCGGTCTTTGGCTGGAGCCGGAGGGCATCTCGGAGGACAGTGATCTGTACCGTACCCACCCGGACTGGGCAGTGACGATTCCGGGACGGANGCCCTGTCTGAGCCGCTCCCAGCTGGTGCTGGACTTCTCAAGGACAGATGTACAGGACTATGTGATCGGTGCGGTTTCTAAAATCCTGTCCGGCGCGCCGGTCTCCTATGTCAAATGGGACTTCAACCGGGCGATCTGCGACAAGTTCAGCCGTGCTCTGCCCGCCGGCCGTCAGGGAGAATTTGCCCACCACTATGTTCTGGGTTTGTATCGGGTGCTGGAGGAGCTGACTTCCCGGTTTCCGGAGGTCCTGTTTGAGAGCTGCAGCGGAGGGGGCGGACGGTTTGACGCCGGGATGCNGTATTACCCCCCCCCCCCAGATTTGGGGCAGCGACACCACCGACGCCATTGAACGGCTCAGCATCCAGTACGGGGCCTCTCTGGGCTTTCCCGTTTCCTGCGTTGGTGCCCATGTGGCCGCTGTCCCCAGCCACCAGACCGGGCGGACCACGCCGCTCAATACACGGGGAAGCGCTGCCATGTTCGGAGCCTTTGGCTATGAGCTGGACCCCCGCGCATTAAGCGACGAGGAGCGGGCCGCAATTGGAAGGCAGATTGCTTTTTATAAAGAGCATTACGACTTGATCCACCACGGCGATTACTACCGCCTGACTGCTCCTGAGCACCCCAGCTGCACCGTCTGGGAGGCGGCCTGCCCGGATGGAGAGACCGCTCTGGTCACCGCCGTCTATCACCATGTGTTTCCAAATTCCATCCCTGTTCGGGTGCGGGTTCAGGGCTTGAAGGACAGCCTCTGGTATGAGGTGTCCGATGGGAACGGCAGTTACAGAGCTACTGGCGCATCCTTGAAACAGTGCGGGCTGGTAATTCCTGCAGCGAAGGAGGAATACCAGGCGTGGCAGATACTCCTATGCCCACCCCGCCAGCGGCAACCGGGAGGCGTGGACGGAAAAAATTCTGCATATTACCATCACGCCAAAAACCGCCGACGATATGCGGACCATCTACAATTTCACACCTTATCAGAACAGCGCCCTAGATGAGCTGCNNGGGGATCGCCCCACGTTGTCCAGCCTTGCCGGGAGCCTTGATATCACCGGAGCGGACGAACGGGAGGTTTTAGCGGCCTTGCCCGCTGATCTGGAGCAGGCCCGCCGTGACACAGTGGAAAAGGCCCTCTCCCTTGTGNAGAAAGTAAATTATTTTTGGGGAGGCAAGAGCCATGCTATTGGCTGGGATGACCGCGGGGGTACACTTCGGAAAGTGACAGCGGCGGGAAGTCCCTCAACAGGGACCTATCGGCCCTTCGGCCTTGACTGCTCCGGCATGATTGATTGGGCCTTGCGGAACGCCGGACTCCCCAGCGACGGCAACTGGTACATTGGCACGAATCTGACCAGGGTATCCGCCAGCGAGGCCCGCCCCGGAGATATGGCCTTATTCCCCGACGCCTCCCATATCGGCATTGTCGTTGGCCGGAATGACGCAGGGAAGCTGCTGGTTTGCCACTGTTCCAGCGGACGAAACAACGTGGTTGTCACAGAGTTTTCCGCGACTGGCTTTACCGTTGTCGGCAGGCCGAATATGTTTGACTGAGAGGAGTGAAGTCATGACGGAATATGAAAAGCTGATACTTCTGGAGCGGGTTGCCCATACAATCGAAATTGCAGAACGGTCAACCGGGAAAGTTGGAGTGGCGCAGAGCTTTGAAAACAGGGTAAGCGTCTTCTATGGGGAAGAAGACGGCAGCGATGATAAAATCATCTGTCCTCTGGTTTTCAATAGAGATTTTAGAATCACAATGGCAATTATACTATAATACTCCGCTCTGCCACTCCCACGAAAAATGTCGAGAAATGCGTCTCAATTTGAGTAATGTCATTAAGCTAGCCGCGAAGAAAGAAACGGCAGAAGGCAATGGGATTCCGAAGGAAATCCA
>NZ_CAJMXG010000073.1:0-13280 GCF_905219725.1 Oscillibacter sp. CU971 | reverse complement strand
CGCCCCCACCGTGGCAGAGGGCGACTATGTGGTCAAGTCCGGCGACTGCCTGTGGAGCATCGCCCAGGAAGCCTACGGCACCGGCCGTCAGTGGCAGGTCATCTACAACGCCAACAAGGATGCCATTAAGAACCCCAACGACCTGCGGGTCGGACAGGTCCTGGTGATTCCCGCGGCGTAAGCCTTTGGAAACCCAATTTCCCGCCTCTGATAAAAAGGACGCTCAGAGCAAAAGCTCTGAGCGTCCTTTTATCTGCCAATCAGCTTCCCCAGCAGGGGCTCAAAATCCACCCCTTCCCGAAGGGAAAGGTCCTGCTCCACCGTCCGCACGGCACAATCGTGGATGAACTCCACCNCCAGCGCCGCCGCGTCCCGGAGGGAATCCCCCCGCAGCAGCGCGNCGGTAAGGACGCTGGCAAACACGTCCCCGGTGCCGTGGAGGGGATGGGCCACAAACTCCGTTTGAACCGCCTCCGCCCTCCCGGTCCGGGCGTCGAAGCACATGGCCCCGGTCTGCCCCGGGGACAGCGCCGCCCCGGTGAGGGCCACGGAGCGCCTTCCCCCCAGGCTCAGCTCCTCCGCAAGACGCCGGAGGGCCCCCTCGTCGTGAAGGGCCCGGCCTCCGTCCAGGAGGNCCCCATAGTCCCGGTTCAGCAAAAAGGCGGCCTCCGTGAGGTTGNGGGTAATCACGTCCGCCAGCTCCGCCAGGTGGGCCATCCCGGCGCACATGGCGGGGGTGTAGGTCTGATAGGGCTTTCCGTCGTCCCCCATAACCGGGTCCACCACCACCAGGGTGTCCGGCCCCCGGAAGGTCCGGATGAAATCCGCCACGATGCCGATCTGNCGTTCGCTGCCCAAAAAGCCGCTGTAGATGGCGTCGAACCGGAGGTTTAGGGACTTCCAGTGCTCCGCCACCTTGGGCAGCTCCTCCGTCATGTCCAGAAAGGTGAAGCCGGTGAAGCCCCCGGTGTGGGTGGAGNGGAAGGCGGTGGGCAGGGGGCAGCACTGGACGCCCATGACGGAGAGGATGGGGATGACCTCGGTGAGGGAGCAGCGGCCAAAGCCGGAGAGGTCGT
Source organism: Oscillibacter sp. CU971 (assembly GCF_905219725.1). Taxonomy (NCBI): domain Bacteria; kingdom Bacillati; phylum Bacillota; class Clostridia; order Eubacteriales; family Oscillospiraceae; genus Oscillibacter; species Oscillibacter sp. CU971. The sequence continues at coordinate 12,204 of NZ_CAJMXG010000073.1, read as the reverse complement.
GAATAACGGCGGCGCGGGGTGTCGGCATAGGGAGGCCCTCTTTTCGTTGTTGTGATGGGGGTATTTTACAACGGAACGGGGAAAAGCGCAAGGGCAAAAAAGGGACTGGACGGGAGCGGGGGGGTGTGGTATAATCAATCACGGTTTTCTGCGCGCCTGTGATGGAATTGGTAGACATGCGAGATTTAGGTTCTCGTGCTTTCAGCGTGTGGGTTCGAGTCCCTTCAGGCGCACCAGCTCAGGAATTCCCCTTACCGCTGCGCTTCCCGCCCTTCGGGGCGGAAAGCTCCGCCGGACGGGGAATTCCTTCGCTTTCACCCGCGATTCGCTCCGCTGGATTCGCGGGTGATTTTTTACGGGGGACGGGGGAAACGATTAGGGGGGCGTCTGGCTGGACGCCCCCCCTTTGTGCTTTTTATGGGGGTGATTGGGCGCTCTCCAGCGCGTCCATCTCCCGCAGGGCCCGGAGCTGGATGGGCACGGCGCACAGGAGGGTCAGCACGTCCGCCGCCGATTGGGTCATCTCCACTCCCAGCAGGCCCAGGGAGCGGGACAGGACGTACACCAGGGGGATGAAGAAGATCCCCTGGCGGGACATGGCAATGAAGGTGGCCCCGGCGGTTTTGCCAATGGTTTGGAGCATCATGTTGCTCATGACAATCCAACTGGAAAGGCATAAGGTGGCGCACTGGAAGCGCAGGGCCATGGCGCCGATTTCAATGACCGACCGGTCGTCCCGGAACAGGGCGACGAGCCGGGGCGCGAAAGCAAAGCCCAGGGCGCTGACCGCCAAAAGAAAGCCGAAGGAGGCCTTTACGCAGAACCAGAAGCCCTGCTTGACCCGGTGGTAGAGCTTCGCGCCGTAGTTGAAGCCGCAGACGGGCTGGAAGCCCTGGCCAAAGCCAATCATGGCGGACCCGCCGAACATCATGATCCGCTGGACCACCCCCATGGCGGCGATAGCCGCGTCGCCGTAGGGCCCGGCGGCCCGGTTCAGGCAGATGGCGGCCACGCTGGCAAGGCCCTGCCTCGCCAAAGAGGGGAGGCCCCCCCGGACAATCTGGACATAATAGGGGAGCTTCAGCTGAACCCGGGAGATGTGGATGTGGAGGTTGCCCCCCTTGGAGCAGCCCGCCAGAAGGAGGCAGAAGCTGACAAACTGGCTGATGATGGTGGCCCAGGCCGCCCCGGCCACGCCCAAACCGAAGTTGAAAATCAGCAGGGGGTCCAGGCCGATGTTCAGCACCGCGCCGCTGGCGATGCCCACCATGGCATAGGCCGCCGACCCTTGGTAGCGCAGCTGGTTGTTCAGCACCAGGGAGGAGGTCATCCAGGGGGCCCCGAAGAGGATGACCCGGAGGTAGGCCTTCGTATAGGGCAGGATGGTGGCGGTGGAGCCCAGGAGCATGGCCAGAGGCTCCAAAAAGAGCTGGCCCAGAACGCAGATCGCCGTCCCCGCCGCCAGGGCGGAGAAAAAGCCGGTGGCGGCCATATTGCTGGCCTCCTCAAAGTTCTGCTTCCCCAGCTCCCGGGAGATGAAGTTGCCGCTGCCGTGGCCAAAGAAAAAGCCCACCGCCTGGATGATGGCCATGAGGGAGAAGACCACCCCCACCGCCCCGGTGGCGCTGTTGCTTTTCAGCATGCCCACGAAGAAGGTGTCCGCCATGTTGTAGAAGGAGGTAACCAGCATACTGATGATGCAGGGAAGGGCCAGCCGGCAGATCAGGCGGCTGACGGGAGTCTCGGTNATCTGGCGGAATTTTTGTTCCTGCTTTTCGTCCAAGTGGTCGTCCATATCGGGCCCCGCCTTTCTCTTTCTGTTCGTTATATGCAACCAGTATAACACGGCCCGTCCCGGAACGGAAGCGGGATTTTTACCAAAAGCGCCGGGACGGCGGACGGCCCCGCCGCATAGAATGGGCTAGGTCCCCGGAAAGCCGGGACCAATTTCCAGGAAACGAGGGATTCCCTTTGCGNATCAACGAGGCCTATGAGCACGCGGCCATTCTCCCCTGCCCGGGAGAGGACAGCGGCTGCAATAAAATCGTGACCCAATGCGTGGACGTCACCGCGCCGGTGACCCTGGTCCCCACCGCCTCCCTGGGCACCGTTACGGTTGCCTGCCAGGGCGTGCCGGTGGTAAACTGCACGACCGACCCCTGCGGAACCTCCAGCACCATCACCGTCACCCAGCGGGTCTGCGTCACCATCCCCGTGCGCTACGACGTGAGCATGTCTACCTGCGACCCCACCATCTCCTGCNCCGNCGGCGGGTCCTGCGGGCCCTGCTCNCCCTGCGGCTGCAAGGCGTAACGGTCCCACGGTCCATAGAAAGAGGCTCAGCCGCTTTGCGGCTGAGCCTCTTTTCCATGCTCGCGCTTATTCCGCCAGGAGCTTCAGGCCCGCCAGATAGCCCTGGACGCCCCGGCCCCGGATGCTGCCGATGCAGGCGTCCCGGATGTAGGAGACGTGGCGGAATTCCTCCCGGGCGTCGGGGTCTGAAATATGGACCTCCACCGTGGGGATGCCCACGGACTTCACCGCGTCCAGCAGGGCAATGCTGGTGTGGGTGTAGGCTCCGGGGTTAATCAGGATGCCGTCCACCTTGTCGAAGTAGGCCTGCTGGATGGCGTCCACCAAATCCCCCTCGTGGTTGGACTGGAAGAAGGAGNCCGTTACCCCCAGCGTTTCCGNCTCGGCGGTGATCATATTCTCCAGATCCACGTAGNCCGTNTTGCCGTANATTTCCGGNTGGCGGATGCCCAGCAAATTCATGTTGGGGCCGTTGATCACCAGGATGCGCTTCTTTTTCTCACTCATAAAAATCCCTCCAAANTTCTCCGGCGGCTTCCCCCGGGCTGTTGACGTTCCAAATCTCCCGGTCCGCCGCCGCCGCGTACAGNNGGTCCCGGNGGCGCTCCATCTCCTCCAGCCTCCCGGCCTGGGAGAGGGGGCGGCCCTCGGTGGGCAGGTCCTCCAGCCTCCGCCGGAGGCGGTACACCCGGCCCGTGCGGCGCATGGCGGCCCGGTTCTCCTCACGGAGGACGGCTCCGCCGCCGGTTGCGATGATCTGCCCGCTCTTGGCGCAGGCCTCCGTTAAAACCTCATGCTCCAGCTGCCGGAAAGGGCCCTCTCCCTGGGAGGCGAACATCTCCGGGATGGACATGCCCGCCCGGCGGGCGATTTCCCCGTCCAGGTCCACGAAGGATTTCCCGGACCGCTNCGCCAGGAGCTTGCCCACGGNGGTCTTGCCGCTGCCGGGCATCCCCACCAGCACGAGGTTCGTCATCTCCCGCCAAAGCCGGGCGGTGATGGCCTCCGTCTCCCCGTCGGGGATGGGCTTATCAAAAAACAGCTCCTCCGCCCGCTTGGCCTGATGGACCAGCATGGAAAGGCCCCCGGCATGGCGCAGGCCCAGCGCCTCCGCCTCTAAAAGAAGGTCCGTCCGTCCGGGGTTGTANNTCANGTCCGCANCGTCCGTCNNGNNCGGAAGGCGGNGCAGGNCCACAGGGGCCCCGTCCATATGGGGCCACATGCCCACGGGGGTGGTGTTGATGAGGACCTCCGCGCCGCCGTGGCGGTCCGGCAGGGTTTCATAATTGTCCGGCCCGGAGCGGGAGACCACCGCGATCTCCCGGGCTCCCTCCCTCTTCGCCGCCGCCTGGGCGGTGAGGGAGGCCCCGCCGCTGCCTAAAATGACCACCTTTTTCCCCGCCAGGGATATGTCCGCCCGGCGGAGCATGTACAAAAAGCCGTCGATGTCCGTGTTATAGCCCCAGAGCTTCCCGTCCCGGCGGACCAGGGTGTTTACGCTTCCAATGGCCTCCGCCGCCGGGTCGATCGCGTCGCAGAATCNCATCACGTCCCGCTTGTAGGGAATCGTGACGTTCAGCCCGCCGACGTCCTCCCGGCGGAGAAAATCCCCCAGCTGCTCGGGCTCCAGCTCAAAGAGGCGGTAGCCCTCGCGGCCCAGGGCCTTGTGGATGGGAACGGACCAGCTGTGGCCCAGGCAGCGGCCCAGAAGGCCGTAACACTTTTCGCTCATACTTCCGCGTAGTTCCCCAGGAAGTGGAACCGGGCGCAGCTGCGCTCCATCTCCTCCAGGCAGGCCCGGACGCTGGGGTCCCGGAGGTCNGCCTCCAGNTCGATGAAGAAGATGAACTCGAAGTCGCTGCCGGAGACGGGGCAGGACTCCAGCTTGGTCATGTTGATGTCCAGGGCCGCCAGCTTGGAGAGCATCTCATACAGGGCCCCGGGCTTGTTCTCAAAGGCGATAATCAGGNTGACCCGGCTGGCTCCGGCGTAGATGGCCGGGTCCTTGGCCACGCAGATGAAGCGGGTATAGTTGTTGTCGCTGTTTTGGATTTGGCCGTTGACGCACTCCAGGCCGTACAGCGCCGCGCAGGGGTGGGAGGAGATGGCGGCGGCGTGCTTATTTCCCGACCCGGCCACCAGCTTCGCCGCCACGGCGGTGTTGTCGCAGGGGATGACCTTGACCCCCTTGAGGCCGTCTAAGAAGCGGCTGCACTGGCCGATGGCCTGGGGATGGGAGTAGATTTCCGTAATCTCCTCCATCTTCACCCCCGGGAGGGCCAAAAGCTCGTGGCGGATGCAAAGCCGGGTGGAGCGGACGATGGTGAGGCTGTGCTCCTGCAAGAGCTCATACACCGCCCGGACGGAGCCGTTGGAGCTGTTTTCAATGGGCAGCACGCCGAACTTGCAAAAGCCCGCCTCCACGGCGGAGACCACCGCGTCGAAGGTCTTGACGTACATGATGCCGCCCCGGGGGAACATCTTGTCACAGGCCGCCTGGGAATTGCCCCCCTCAATGCCCTGACAGGCGACCAATCCCGTCTGGGGGAAGNGCTGGTCCCGGTTTTCCAGGCACGCCCGGACCTGGGCCCCCACCTTGGTGGGCGCGTCGATGAGCTCCGCCTGGCGGGACCGGGCCAGCTCAAACAGGGTGGAGAAGAGGTGGTAGGCATAGCGCTCCCGGCTTCCGGCGCTCTCCGTCACCCTGGCCAGCACCGCCCGCTCCCGCTCCTTGTTCAAAATGGGGAGGTGGTGCTCGTTTTTATAGGCGGCGACTTCCTCCGCCAGGTCCATGCGCTCCAAAAANANCCTCAGCAGNTGCTCGTCNACGGCGTCAATCTTGGCGCGGATATCAGAAAGTTNCATGATTTCCCTCCAACAGCATATCCAAAAGTACGGCGGCCGTCACCGCCTCCACCACCGGCACCGCCCGGTGGGCAACGCAGGGGTCGTGCCGCCCGTGAACGGTCAGCTCCGCCGCCTCCATGGCGGAGAGGCGGACGGTTTTCTGGGGCCTCCCAATGGACGGCGTGGGCTTCACCGCCGCCCGGAACACCAGGGGCATCCCCGTGGTGATGCCGCCTAAAATGCCCCCGGCGCGGTTGGTCTCCGCCCGGATTTCGCCGTCCTCCACGGTAAAGGGGTCGTTATTCTCCGAGCCCCGAAGCTCCGCCGCCCGGAAGCCCTCGCCAAACTCCACGCCCTTCACGGCGGGAATGCCGAAAAGGGCCGCGGCCAGGCGGTTTTCAACGCCCCCGAACATGGGCTCTCCCAGCCCGGCGGGCAGGCCGGCGGCGGCGCACTCGATGACGCCCCCCACGCTGTCCAAATCGTTCTTCGCCTCCAAAATGGAGGCGCGCATCCGCTCCCCCGCCGCCTCGTCCAGGACGGAGAAGGGCTTGGCGGCGACTTCCTCAAAGAGCGCCGCCGTGGGGTGCAGGGGGAAGGGCCGGTCGCAAATCCCCGCCACGGAGGCCAGGTGGGCCCCCACGAAAATTCCCCGGCGGGCCAGGATCTGCTTGGCAATCCCTCCGGCAACGCACAGGGGCGCCGTCAGCCGCCCGGAGAAGTGGCCCCCGCCCCGCATGTCGGCGTGGCCGCCCCACTTGGCCCAGGCGGTGAAATCCGCGTGGCCCGGCCGGGGCTTGCCGGCCAGCTCCCCGTAGTCCTTCGAATGCTGGTCCGCGTTTTTTATCACGGCGCACAGCGGCGCGCCGCAGGTCTTTCCCCCCTCCAGGCCGGAGAGGAATTCCGGCACGTCGTTCTCCTTCCGGGCGGTGGAGAGGGGGCCCGTTCCCGGCCTCCGGCGGTCCAGGAAGCGCTGGAGCTCCTCCAGGTCAATCGCCTCCCCGGCGGGGAGGCCGTCCACCACCACGCCGACGGCCTTCCCGTGGGACTGGCCGAAGACGCTGACGCGGAGAATGTTTCCAAACTCAGAGGACATGGACCGCACCTCCCAGGTTCTCGTAATCCCGCCAGAAATTGGGGTAGGACTTTTTCACCGCCTCCGCCCCCCGGATGGTGACGGGGCCCTGGCACCGGGTGGCGGCGATGGCGGCGGCCATGACGATCCGATGGTCGTTGGCCCCGTCCACCAGACCGCCGGGGAGGGTGGAGACGCCGTAAACCGTCAGTCCGTCCTCCTCCTCGCTGACCGCGCCCCCCAGGGCTTTCAGCATCCGGGCCACGGTTGCCAGGCGGTCGCTCTCCTTCAGCCGGAGGCGGGCGGCGTGGGTGAAACGGGTGGTCCCCCGGCGGACGGCGGCCATCACCGCCAGGGGCGGCAGAAGGTCCGGACAGTCGGAGAGGTTGATCTTCACCTCTCCCGTAAGGGCCAGCTTTTGATAGTGGCCCACCACCGCCGCGTCCCCCTGGGCCGACTGGCCCTTAAGGCCCCGGAGCCGCAGGTTGCTCCCCAGGGAAATNGCGGCGTACCAAANGGCCGCCTGGGACCAGTCCGCCTCCACAGTCTCCTCAAAGGGGCCGTAGACNCCCNGCTCGACGCCAAAGCCNTTCAGCGCCGGGGACCAGCGGACATGGACGCCGCACNGGGCCAGCACGCCCATGGTCATGGAGGTGTAGGAGGCGGATCCCAGCTTCGTGGTGCTGATGACCACGCTGGGCCCCTCCAGCAGGGGCAGGGCCATCAAAAGGCCTGTAAAAAACTGGCTGGACACGTCCCCCCGGAGGCGGTACTCCCCGGGGGACAGGCTCCCCCGGACGGTGAGGGCGCCGCCCTCCAGGGCGTAGGAAATCCCCCGCCGGTCAAAGAGGTCGAAATAGGGCTGCTGGGGCCGCTCCATCAGCCGTCCCCGGCCGGTGAACACGCCCCCCTGGTCCACCGTCAGGGCAATGGGAATCAAAAAGCGCAGGGTGGACCCGGATTCCCCGCAGTCGAATTGGGGCAGGTCCCCGAAGGGGCGGCGCTCGCCGCCGATTCCGGCGACGCGGAGGCCGTCCTCCGCGGCCTCCCAGGAGGCCCCCAGGGCCTCCATGCAGCGGAGGGTGGCCTCGATATCCTCGGAGAAGGCCACGTTTTTAACCACGCTGGTCCCCGCCGCCAGGGCGGCGGCGAGAATCCAGCGGTGGGCCAGGGACTTGCTGGGGGGCGGCGTAACCACGCCGGAGAGGCGGCGGGGGGTGATTTGAACGTCCATCTACGCCTCCCATCCCGCCCGAATGACGGGCAAAAGCTCCGTCACGGGCACGGTTTTCAATTCGCACAGGCCGATGCGCTTTGGAACCACCAGGGTGATGCTTCCGCCGGAGCGCTTCTTATCNGCAAGCGCCGCCTGCGCCAGGGCCTCGGGGGAAAAATCCGTGGAAACCGGCAGGCTCAGCTTTCCAAGGCAAGCGCAAATTCGCTTCGCAATTGCTCCATTGGTCCAGTTCAGCCTCTCCGCCGCCCGGGCCATGACGGCCAGGCCCGCCGCCACGGCGTGGCCGTGGGGGATGGAGTACCCGCTGCATTTCTCGATGGCGTGGCCCACGGTGTGGCCCAGGTTCAAGAGCTTCCGCTCCCCCTGCTCCTTCTCGTCCCGCTCCACCACACCGGCCTTGTATTCCACGCACCGGGCGATCACCTCCGCCGGGTCCGCTTTCAGCGTGCCGTCCTCAAAGAGGGCAAACAGGCCCTCGTCGCAGAGGACCCCGGTNTTCACTGCCTCCGCNGCCCCGCCGGCNAAGACNGCGGGGGGCAGGCTGTTCAAACAGTCCGTGCCGCAGAGGACGGCGGCGGGCTGGAGGAAGGCCCCGGCCAGATTCTTCCCGGCCCGGAGGTCAATGGCGGTCTTGCCCCCCACGGAAGAGTCCACGGCGGAGAGCAGGGTCGTCGGCATCTGCACATAGCGAATGCCCCGGAGGTACACGGCGGCGGCAAAGCCCGCCATATCCCCCGCCACGCCGCCGCCCAGGGCGATAAGGCAGTCGGAGCGGGTCAGGCGCTCCTTTGCCAAAAACTCCAAAATGTCCGACAGGGTGGAGACGTTCTTGCTCTCCTCCCCGGCGGGGAATTCAAAGGTGCCNGCGGCATAGCCCGCCGCGCTCAGGCTCTCCGTCACCGTCTCCAGGTACAGCGNCCCCACGGTGGAATCGGTGACCACCGCCATATGGCAGGGGGGGATCACCTCCCGCAGCCGCGGGCCGCAGTCCTTCAAAAGGCCCGGGCCGATGGTGACCGTATAGGCGGGAACGGTGTTCACCCGTATCTCTTTATAGTCCGGCATGGGCGGTCCTCCTTCAATTTCCTCCGGCGGCGGCCTTCTTCTCCCGGCCCTCCCGCAGGAGGGCCCGGACCCGCGACCCGTCGCCGGATTTCAGGGCCTTGGAATAGGCGGTGAGGTTCTCAATCAGAATATCCAGCTCCTTCACCAAATAGTCCGCGTCATCTAAAAACAGCTCCGTCCACATGTCCTCGTCCAGCCGGGCCACCCGGGTCATGTCCTGGAAGCTTCCGNCGGAAAAGCCCCGGCGGCGCTGGGCCTCCGGCGATCTTACATAGGCGCTGGAGGTGATGTGGGCCNGCTGGGAGGTGAAGGCGATGATGCGGTCGTGCTCCTCCGGGTCCGAGAAGGTGAGCCCGGCAAANCCGATATCCAGGAAGAAGGCCTTCAGCGTCTCCAGAAGCTGCATGTCCGTCCGCTTGTCCGGGGTGAGAATCATGGAGGCTCCCACATACAAATCCTCGGAAGANGCGGTGAAGCCGCCCCGCTCCCGNCCCCCCATGGNGTGCCCNCCGATGTAGGCAAAGCCGTGGGCCTCCGCCAGGGGGGCCAGGGCCTCCACCACCACCCGCTTCACGCCGCACAGGTCCACCACGATGGCGGACTTGGCGATTTGGCCCGCGTGGTCCCGCACCCACTTCACCGCCGCGCCGGGGCAGATGGCAACCAGAAGCAAATCGCACCGGGGCAGGCTCTCCTCCGTCAGGGGGCCGTCGATGGCCCCGCTCATCCGGGCCAGGGCCATGGTCTCCTGGTCCAGGTCCGCGCCGTAGACGGTGTGGGCCGTCCGGGCCTTGACGCTTTTCGCCATGGAGCCGCCGATAAGCCCCAGGCCCACAATGCCGACGTTCATTCCCCGCCCTCCTTACTCGTTGTCCAGNNCNCNCATCACGNCGTGGAGCTTCAAAAGCTTCTTCGCCAGGGGGTCGAAGACCTCCGGCTTTAAGGACTGGGGCCCGTCGCACAGGGCGTGGGCCGGGTCGTTGTGAACCTCAATCTGAAGCCCGTCGGTTCCCGCCGCCACGGCGGCCCGGGCCATNGGCTCCACCAGCCAGTACTTGCCCGTGGCGTGGCTGGGGTCCACGATGATGGGCAGATGGGTGAGCTGGCGCATCACCGGGATGGCGGAGAGGTCCAGGGTGTTGCGGGTGTAGCTCTCGANNGTGCGGATGCCCCGCTCGCAGAGAATCACATGCTCGTTTCCGCTGGCCATGACGTACTCGGCGCTCATCAGCCACTCCTCGAACGTGGCGGACATGCCCCGCTTGANCATGACGGGCTTGTCCTGGTGGCCCACGGCCTTCAAAAGGTCGAAGTTCTGCATGTTCCGGGCCCCGATCTGGATAACGTCCACGTCCTTGAAGAGGGGCAGCTGGGTCACGTCCATCAGCTCCGTCACANTGGGAAGCCCCGTCTCCTNCCGGGCGGTCTTCAAGTACTCCAGGCCCGTGGCCCCCAGGCCCTGGAAGGCGTAGGGGGAGGTCCGGGGCTTGAAGGCCCCGCCCCGGAGCATGGTGGCCCCGCTGGCCTTCACCGCCTTGGCGATGGCCACCACCTGCTCCTCGCTCTCCACGGAGCAGGGGCCCGCCATGATGGTCAACGTGCCGCCGCCGATTTGGGTGTTCCCCACGGGGNTAACGGTATCCTCCGGGTGGAACTTCCGGTTTGCGTTCTTATAGGGCTCCTGGACCCGCTTCACGTCCTCGACGATGTCCAGGGCGGCGATGAGGTCGATGTCCAGCTTGGAGGTGTCTCCCACCAGCCCCAGGATGGTGTTGGCCTCGCCGATGCTGGTGTGGATGGTGACGCCCTTTNCCTGGAGCCAGGAGATGAGGCTGTCCAATTGGTCCCGGTTGGGGTTGTGCTTCAAAATGACAATCATGGCGGATTCCTCCTAATGAAAATTTGTTTCCAGGGAAACGCAAAAAGGCCCGCAGCCGGTTTGGCTGCGGGCCGCTTCATACACTGGGTCCTGCATCAGGGCCGGAAGCTCACACACGCTCGATTTCAGCCANACCACGANAAGCCTTACCAAAGCTGGTAAAGCTAAAGTAGAAATAGCCGTATTCAGCGGTGCGGGCAATGGCGGTCATGGCTGGGTTCCCCTTTGCTCTTTAGATGTTTAAAGCATAACACAACGCCAGGGAAATGGAAACTGTGAGTTTTTACAAATGCGGAGGTTTTAGAAAATGCGCGGTTGTGGTTTTTGAGCAGAAACCGAANGACGGGCCGCCCAGGGGGGCGGTCCCTGCGGGCTGCGCGTGCCGGAGCCCCGGCGGCCCGTTTTCTTGTCAGGCGGCGGGGAGGCACCCGGCCATCAAGAGGCTGGTGGCCTTGAGGATATAGTTGGCGTCCCGGAGCATGCTGGCCCGGGTGGCCATGTACTGCTCGTGGAGCTCCTCCAGGGCGGCGATAAGGTCCCGGCGGGCCTGCTGGCGGCGAAGGTGCTGGTGGGTCAGATACCCCCGCATAAAGCGGCGGAAGTCCGTTTCGTAGTTGTGGTGGTCCAGCATGGTGCAGGGGTAGTCCGGGTTGTGGGGGTATGNATAGGCGTCGGNCAGGTAGTNGGTCAGCTTGCCCAGGGTATAGTACTGCCACATGGTCCACCGCCGGCGGTGCTGGAGCTTTAAAATCTTGGTGTTGATGTAAGCCCGGGAATTGGTGTAGTTATGGCCCTTGAGCTTGTTGTAGTGCAGGGAGCCCTTCAAATAGCTGAGGGGGTTGACGTCCGGCTGAAAGGACCCGAAGAGGAAGGCCAGCTCAAAGCGCCGGGCGGAAAAGCCCGTGCCGCTGCGCAGCAGCGTCTGGGCCAGCAGGGTATGGGTACGTTTCTGCAAAGTTAGCTCCTCCTAACCGCAAGAGTAGGTTCAGTATAGCATATTCTCCGGCGGGATGCAAGGGGAAGGCTGTATAAAATTTTTGTATGATCTTGTTAAATTTCACGATTTTTAAAAATCATGCCGGGAGCCGCCGTTGGAGCCGGTTTTTTCGTAGATTCTTACAATCTCCTCGATTCGATAAAAGCAGGTTGGATCGTCCAGGCGATCATCGTCCAGGACTTTTCGGATGTCTTCCAAAGCCTGACAGGCGCGGTTTTGCATCAGCTCCGCCAAGAGGGATTGTTTTTCCTCGTCGCTGGGCGTGACGGCGGCCCGAAGCTTTTCGGAAAAGTTGTGTAGCATTGATTCATAGAAATCCATAGGTTGTTTACCTCCTGTAATACGCCATTGTGACATTATATTACAGGAATACAGATGCTAAAGTCAAGAAAAAATACACTTCATTAATGTAGGATTTTTATGAAGAAGATCAATTTCTATGAAAATAAAAATGTAATTTCCCGGCGGGTCCGTTATTTTCGGAATTTGCGAAAAATTTCTCAAGAACAATTGGTTGCAANGCTACAAGTTATGAACATAAATATAGATCAGCAGGGAATCAGCCGTATTGAAAACAACACCCGCATTGTTANCGACTATGAGCTGGCCTGTCTCTGCCGTGCCCTGGGCGTGACCGTAGAGGAAATGCTGGCGGATTTTTATGAAGAATACCCCGAGTAGGGGGGGGCCTTTACTCGCCCTTCGGGCGGGGCGGATTGGATACCAGCGATGGCTGGTTCATTGCACCCCCCATTTTCTCTTTTCCTTCCAGAAGGAAAAGAGAAAACGGG
>NZ_CAJMXG010000072.1:0-13428 GCF_905219725.1 Oscillibacter sp. CU971 | reverse complement strand
CCTCCGCTGAAACCGGGGGACGGAGGGGACGGAAGGCGGAGCCCTCCGCCGAAACCGGGGGATGGAGAGGGCGGAAGGCGGAGCCCTCCGCCTCCCGCCGGAGGGAGGCCAGGCGGGCCGTCAGGGCCCCGTAGCTGTCAAAGCGCCAGACGCTCCGGGCGAAGAGGGCGGCCAGCACTACGCTTGTGCCCTGGTAAGCGACGGCGGGACGCCAGTAGAGGAGATACCCCCGGTCCCGCTTCAAAAAGCCCAGGACGGCTTGCTGGGGGACGCAGCCCTCCGGCATCCGGCAGTCGGGGAATTCATAGCTCCGGCCCTGGTCCCCTAGATCGTCGATGCGGCTCCGAAGAGCCTCCCGGACCTCCGGCCCGCAGGAGCAGAATTGGGAAAAGGTGACGCGCATGAAAAAGCCCTCCTTTTCCTGGTATGATTTCCAGATTGAGGAAATTTTAAAAGGGCGGAAGACAAAAAGGCCATGGATGACGAAACTCATCCATGGCCTTTTTGGATGCGGAACCGGACGTTCACTCCTCCCGCCGGGCCCGGAGGACCTTCCGCTGGAGGGTGAAGATGACCTGGAGCAGCCGCTCCTGTTCACGAGGCGGAACCTCTATAAACTGACAGCCATACTCAAACTTCTTCATGGGGCTGGCGGTCTGGGCCCGGACGGAGGTCCGCCTGACCTTGCAGGTGAGGGTGAAGGGCTCCTCCGTTGGAAGAAAGCTGGCCTCCAGCTGGAAGGTAGCCTCCAGCTGGAAGAGCTTTGTGGTCAGAACCCGGGCGCCTCCGGCGCTGATGTCCAGGACCTTGCAGGGAAATTTCTCCCCGGTGACGGAACGGACCTGGCCGTCCACACCGGCATTCAGGCGGAANAAGTTGCGGTTCTCGCTGCTTTGAAGGGACTGAAGCCGTTCGATGCGCCAGAATTTGGGGCCGTTGGGGCCCACGGAGCCGTTCAGCGTGAGGGTGTCCCCGTCCCGCTGGAAGCAGCGGAGCTTTACCCGCTGGTTGTAGAGTCCCCGGGGGAGAAAGCCTCCGGTTTCCCCCAAAACGTCCACCTGGTTTCCCTGAAGGAGCCGAAGCCTGCCCACAAAAATCAGGGTGTTGGCGGGGGTCATCACCTCCACCTTCATGCCGTTGTAGAGGTCCGGGAAATCCTCCGACAGGGTGACGGGGGCGGGCTCTTCTTTTTTAAAAAGGGATTTGAAAAAAGCCATGGCGATCCTCCTTGTCAGCGGGTCAGAACCCGGTGCAGGATAACGGCCATCTCCGCCCGGCTGATGGCCGCGCCGGGGTTAAGGCGGGAAGCGCTGTTTCCCCGGACCGCTCCCATCTGGACCAGAGCGGCCACGGAGGGCCGGGCGAAGGCGGAAACCTGGTAGCCGTCGGCGTAGGAGGAGAGAAGACCGGCGTCGGCGGCGGGCAGAGACTGCCCCGCGGCCTCCAGGGCCCGGCAGATCATGGTCATGGCGCTCTNGCGGGTNATGGGCCGGTCCGGCTGGAAGCGGCCGTTGTTGCCCTGGACGATGCCCAGGTCCCTGNCGGCGGCCACGGCCCCGGCGTAGGTGCTGTTTGCGGGCACGTCGGGGAAGCCGNAGGAGCCGCCGGTGGAGAACTGGAAGGCCCGGCAGACCATCAGGGTGAACTCTCCNCNGNTNATGGNCTNCCCGGGGCGGTAGGTGTTGTTGCTGTNCCCTGTGGTGATGCCGCTGNAGCGNAGGAACTCAATGGAGGGCTTCGCCCAGTCCCAGCCGCCGGCGGTGTCGGCGAAGGTGGCGGCGCAGTAGCCGTTGGAGAGCTGGAGCTCCACCGTGCTGGAGTGGGTGCCGCCCTGGGTGTCTACGGCGGTATAGGGGATGGTCAGGGTTCCCTGANACTCCGCCTTGGGCAGGTAGGAAATCTGGCTGAGCTGCTGGGAGCTGTAATGGGTGGCGGTGTTGACGCCNGTGCCCGTCNGGGCGGGGCTGCTGTAATTCTGATAGAGGTGTCCCGTGTAGGGCAGGGAGTTGAACTGGACATAGGAAAGCTGGGTCCCCAGGGCCGCCTGGCAGGCGCTTTGGAAGTCCGCGGCCCGGAAGGAAATGGGGTGGGCGGAGCTGCCGGTGTAGCGGATCAGGGAGCCGGTGGAAGTGGAGCCGGCAATGGTGATCTCCACGGTGCCGTTGAAGGAATCCCCCCGGGTGCTGTAGCCGGTGAAGCCGAAGGTGACGGTGCCGGAGATGGAGGACGCGGCGAAGCTCACGTCGCCCAGCAGGCGGCTATTGTTGGAATAGTAGTACCCGGTGGAGCTGCCGACGGTGTTCCCGGTGCGGCTGGCGCTGTTGTACTGGTGGTAGAGCGTGCCGTACTGGGAGGAGGGAAGGTCGAAACGGACGTAGTTCAGCGTGTCTCCGGTGGCGCTGCGGCAGGCGCTGTTGAAGTCCGAGGCGTTGAAACGGACGAAGCCGTTGGCCGCGGCGTTGTAGGAGACGATTTGGCTGCCGCCTCCGCCCACGGAGATGGTGACGGTACCGTTGAAGCGGACGCTGTCTGCGTCATAGCCGGTAAAGGGGATGGAAACGGTGCCCGTGTAGCCCGAGGCGGGGACAAAGGTGAGATTGGAAATGGAGGGGGAGCTGCTGCGGTAGTAGTCCGTGCCGGTGGATGCCCGGTAGCTGGAGGAGCTGTGGTAATTATAGTACAGGATTCCCGCGCTGGAGGAGGGCAGGCTGGTAAAGCGGATGTGGTCCAGGGTCCGGCCGGTGATGTCCTGCCCGGCGTCGTTGAAGTCCCCGGCGGCGAAGGTGACGGCCTGGCCCTTGGGGGTGTTGTAGTGCACGGTTCCCGCNCCGTCGTCCACANGGAGGNTGAGATCGCCGGAGAAGGTGGCCCCGGTGGTGCTGGTGCCGGTGAAGGGGATGGTGACGGTGCCTCTGTAATTGGAGGCGGGCACAAAGGTGATGCTGGAGATCCGGGGCGTGGAGTTCCGGTAGTAGTTTTGGTTCGTGGCAACCTTCCTGCTGGAACTGCTGTTGTAGTTCAGGTAGAGGGTCCCGGTGCTGGAGGAGGGCAGGCTGGTGAAGCGGATGTAGTTCAGCGTCCCCCCGGCGGCCCTCTGGCAGGCGTCGTTGAAGTCGCTGCCGTTCAGGCTCCGGCGCTGGTTCCGGCCAATGGAGTACTCCACATTGCTGCTGCCCTCTCCATTGGCCCCGTAGACCCGGATGCGGACCGTGCCGCTGTAGGACGCGCCGGAGCTGTCGGTGCAGCGGTAGGGAATGTCCACGTCCCCCACGTAGCCCTTGGCCGGGACGAAGGTGATGTCGTCCAGGAAGGGACGGCTGGAGGCATAATACCGGGTGTTGCTGTCCACCTTGGGAGAGTACTCGCCGGTGGGGCTGTAGTTATAGTAGAGAACGCCCCGGCTGGAGGAGGGCAGGCCGAAGGTGACGTACCTGATGGACCGGCCGGTGCGGCCCTTGCAGACGGCGGAGAAATGCTCCGCGGAGAAGGAAACGGGCTGGTCTACGGTGGTGGAGTAGCTCACGTCCCCGGTGGCTGTGGCCTCAATGCGGATGGTTCCGGTGAAAGTGGTTCCGTTGGTGGAGATGGCGTTGTAGTCTACCACGGCGGTGCCGTCAAAGCCCGGCAGGGGGACGAAGGTCACGTCCCGCAGGGCCATCTGGCCCTGGCCGGTGGGCTGGTAGTAGTAGCGCTCCGTGCCGCCCACGCCGTGGCCCGGGGTCTCGGGGGCGGCGTACTTGTAATAGAGCACGCCGTTTTCCGTGGAGACCTTCAGGTTATAGACATTGTCCAGGGGGCCGCCGGCCTTTTCCTGGGAGCGGCTGTTCAGCTGGCTCAGCAGGCCGGAGAAGGAGTAGGAGGGCTCGGAACCCATGTTGACCGTAATGGCCTGGGCCACGTCCTCGGAGACGTNGACTTTGAAGNTGGCGCTGTAGCTGGTTCCGGCTACAGCGGCCTTGATGACCGCGCCGGTACCGGGGTAGTTGCCGGTGACCCGGCCGCTGATGACCTGGGCCACGGAGNTGNTGGAGCTTTCCCNANTGATGGNTTTGTATTTGGCGTTTCCATAAGCGTCGGGTATGACGCTGATGTCCCGATACTGATAGATATCCACCACGCTGCTTTCGGAGAGCTTCACGGTTTCGCCTTTGCCGCCGGAAGTGGATTTTTTGACGTAGCTCAGCAGGAGGCCGGAGACCTCAATCTCCCGGACGGCGGTGGGGCCGTCGGACCCTCCTGCCTGGGCGCGGATGACGGCGGGGCCGGGAGAGACGCCCTTGACGGTGCCGTCTTGAGAGACGGTGGCCACAGAGGTGTCACTGGAGGTCCAGGTGATGGTCTTGTCTTCCTCAAGCGCGTCGGAGGGGGTGACGGTGGCCTTGAGCTGGAAGGTTTTGCCCGGGTCCACAAATTTAAAGTCATTGGTGCCGGGGCTGGTGATGGCCACATTGGTGACCTTGGGCGGCCGGGCCTCCACAATGGAAACGACGCAGAAGGCGGTGGCCCGGGGGTCCGCGGCGGCGACGGCGGTGATGGTGACGGTCCGCCCCACAGGGGCGTTCGGGGACACGGTGACTTTACCGTTTGTATTGACCTGGACTAAGGCGTCGTTTTCAGATCTCCAGGTGACATACTGATTTGTAGAGCCCGTCACCTCCGAGGCTAACGTGGCGCTTTCACCCGGGGCGAGGCTGAGAGAGGTCCGATCCAGAGTCAGGCTGATGCTGGAGGAGGGAGGCGTTACGGAGGAGGCGGTTACCGTAAGGGTACAGGTATCGGATTTTGAGGTGTCCGCATCGGATGTCGCACGGATGGTAACCGTCCCGGCGGGCGTGTTGGAAGGTACGGAAACAAAGCCGCTGCTTACGGTGACAGGAGAGGAGCTGGGGGAGACGGACCATGTGACGGACTGGTCTGCGCCGTTGGGCTGAACAGAAGCAGACAAATTGGTTNAGCCTCCGGCGGCAACACTGGCTGTTGGGGGGGTTACGGTCACCCCGGTGACGGCGGGGGGAGTCGATGTGGAGTCGGGTACGTCGACCGTGCAGGATGCCTGGACACCGGAGCCACCCTGTNCCCGGACGGTGATGGTAGNCGATCNCGGNGCNATGGAGGTAATAANTCCGGTACTGCTGACAGTTGCAACCGGTTGATTNTCGCTGCTCCACTCCAGCGTCTGGTTCGTTGCGTCTTGGGGTTGAATGGTTGCGGAAAGCTGATATGTTTGACCAATAGCAGAAAAGTGATAATCGGCTACGTCCAAGCTAATGGAACTGACGGGGGTATCCGCCGCGGCCGGGATGGCCAGCAGGGAGCACGCCAGCGTCAAGGCCAGCAGCAGCGCTCCGGCCCGGCGGAGAATACGGGATTTCATAAAGCATACACTCCTTTTCCAAAAAGCGAAAAAGAGGGCGGGCTGTGATGCCCGCCCTCAGGGGGCTGTGGTGCTGTTTTTAATTCGTGGTAGCGTCCCAGCCTTCTGTGGCGATGATAAACATAGGCCGCCAGAAGCCGTTTTTGTCCTGCGCTACGTCAAGGCGGATGGTTAAGCCCGCCTGGCCGTAGTTGGCGTTTTCATGGGCAAGGTACTTGTCAAATTCGATGTACGCGCCCAGCTTGGCGTTTGTAACCGTGAAGGACAGGGTGCTGCACTTCGGCAGAGTGGAGCCCGGGNGATAAGCGCTGAGATCTTTGATTTGCGGTACGTGCTTGATGCTGGGACTTATGGACTTGAAGGTGAGGGAGCTGGCGTAGTAGCCCTCATACACGAGCAGGTTTGCAGGGGATGTGTCGANAACCTGCATGAGTTCATTGCCATTGTAGGCGTAGTAGATTGGGTTGTCAAAGGCAATGGAGAGAGGTCCGCTGACGCCTTGGTTAAGCGCTGCCAGAGCATCTTCCCTGGTTGCGTAGGCCTCCGACTCGAAGCTGATGGCGTTAACCATGGGATGCTTCTCGTTGGGATTGGTCAAGTACCGTGCNGCGGTAAAGNCATAGNNGGNGCCGTCTCNCNGNCCGCAGGCGACAAACCAATATTTTCCGCTGGCGTTGCTCAGCTCCTTGGTGCAGTCCACTTTCTGCTGCCAGGAAGGTGTCCGCAATTGCAGACCGCTGCCCTGCCCAATGCCGACTTTGATGATATTGGTGCCGTCGGTTTGGGCGGTGTTGAACCAGCCGCCCAGCATTTCCTGAGTGGAGGGGCTGCAGAAGAGGTCGAACACTGTGCCGTAGTTTTCGTCGTTGTAGACGAATTGGGTGGCCATGGCTTCCAGGAAGCTGTATCCGATGTACTTGGTTCTCGCCTCCGCGATCCGGCCGGGGGAAATGTTCATTGCTTCGGCATAGGTGGGATCCCAGTGGTCGGCCATCATGCCGTTCAGCGGATCGCCGATTTTTAGATCGTTGATAACCAGGTAGTTAACATCCGCATCCTTTTTCACGCCCGTTGCGCCGGAAACGGATTTGGGCACCGCCAGGGAACTGACCGAGGCGGAGGGGTTGCTCAGCGTGGCCTGGNGGACGGGACGTGAGACCTTGCNGGTCTCGAAGCGGNAGGCATAGACGGCGGAGGTGGAGTCCTGGGATTCACCCTCCAGAACGAAGTAGACGATGTAGGGGGTGAGGGGCTCCAGTTTGTTTAGAACTTGGAGGTTTACCATCTTGCCGGGATAGGGGTCGTTGCCATGGATCAGGCTGTCGTCGGGGTTGGTAATGGCAAGGCTGACCGGGGCGGAGACATTGGGCTCCGTGATGCCATAGCCGCTCTCCGGCAGCTTCTCCCAGCTGGGCCGGTCACCCAGGCCGATGTGGGTGCCGTCGGTCAAGGTGGTGGAGATTTCCCCGGCCTCGGCAATCACGTAATAGTAATGACTGGGAGTGCGGCTGAGCAGGAAGTTGATGGTGACTCCCGTATCGCTGGGAATGATGGTAGGTGTGTCGCTGATGAACGTGGGGGGCTTTGTGTCCTGGAAGGTGTGCTCCAGGGGCCACTTCTTGGAGGGCGTTCCGATTTCGTCCACCCGGTCGTTGGACNGCTGGNGGTTGTCGTAGACCGTGGGCGTCAGGGATTTCTCAATCAACGCGGTCATGGAGCTCTCATCCTTGGCCACTACCAAGACGTCCATTTTGACGGTTCCGGTGAAGTTTTCCCGTTTGTCAACACCATTCAGGCTCTTGACGACAATNCCGTANTCCTGGTTTTCCGTTACGGCTCTCAGGGCCTGCAGCGGGTAGACCTGGGTGGTCTGACCTCCCTGCTTCCAGATGGTGTGGGCAAGGCTCAGGCCTACCTCGGGATTTCGGGGCGTGACGTTGAAAAGCGTGTCTGCAAGGATCTTTTCCCACGTTCCGCTGGCGGTTTTGCGGTAGAGGTCGATGGTCATATGGTCCTTGGTCCAGAGAATCATGTCCCAAACGGTTTCCGGTCCGGCGTTGCCGGTGTTCTTGGGCTCCAGGGTGAAGCTCATGTCGAAAACCAGGGGATTTCCGCTGGCGTCAATGGGACCGGTACGGGGGCCCTTTTGGTATTCCAGCTGAGCGTCCACCGTGGTGAAGACGGGGAGCTTATAGCCCTCCGAGGGGGTTTGGACGTTATGTTTCATGCGGTTGTGGGCGTCGGAGTTGTCCNNGATGTCCGAGACAATGAAGAAGTAGGACTGGCCGCTGCCCAGATTGATGGCGCTTGCCCCNTTGTCGTTGTCCTTGCAGGGGAAGGAGATGGTCATTTCCCCTGTGCCGGTGCGGTCCCGGCTGACGGTGGCGAAGCGGTAGTCGATGACCCAGTCGCTGCCGATGGTGGAGGCGTTTTCCGCCGTCCGCTCAGAGACCAGCACCGGCGTGCCCCGGGCGGGCTGGCGATAGAGCTTGATATGCTTGCGCAGGAGGTCGGCGAAAATCTTGGCGTATTCCTCGCTTCCGCCCTGGGCGTTGTTGTAAGCCTCTTCAAAGCTGTCGAAGAAATCCTCGCCGTTTTCGTTCCGGGCGGCCAGGACCACCTCGGAGAAGACCAGGTTCACCGTGGAGGTGGGATAGGGCGTAGGCCGGGTTTCGGGGCTGCCCTCGGGCTCGTTGGTGAACGTTTGCTTGACGGTGGGGGGCTCGTTGTCCAAGGTGTTGATGGTCATGGGAGGCGTCAGTTCCTTGGTATAGACGCAGTAGTTCCCGGCCAGGTCTTTGGCCACGTAGTAAAGGTCATAGGCCGTCTGGGGCTCCAGTCCGCGGATNNCGAAGTTATAGCCAGTTCCGGCCCTGGCGGCCCGGACGGGACCGCCCCGGCGGACGACGTTGCTGCCGGTGCCGTTTTCAATTTGGAGCTGTCCNGCAAGGCCNNGATTNTCTNTGTCAATGCCGCNGCCATAGAAGGCGGCCCCCTGCTTTACCACGGCCCAGTACAGCACGCCGGGCTCATCCAGGGCGAATTCCATCGTCACCTGCCGGGCGGCGATGACCTTGGTGCGCAGGAACTGAATCGTGGGCGGGGTCATGTCCTTTGTAGTAAACGTGACTTTCTTCACGGCGGAGCTTTTCCCGTTGTCCGCGTCGTTGAGCCAGAGATAGAGGTCGTACTGAGTCTGCTCCTGGAGGTGGGAGGTGTTGATCCGGGAGACCAGGAAGGGCGTGTTCTTCTTCAAGTCCACAATGCCGTAGCCCAGGTTCCCCGGCAGGGCTGCGGAGCGGAAGTCCGCCGGCGTGGGAGCCGCGGCGCCCTTGGGCAGAAGGACGTAGTACATCTGGCAGTCCTTATTGGCCATGACCATGATCTGGGCCACCTGCTCGTTGTCCGCGTCCACCGTCAGGATGGGGGTCTGGGGATAGCCGCTGACAAAGTTGGGGGCGGTGTCATCCGGCGTGGTGAAGGCCGCGATCTTCACGGGGCTCCTCCGGCCCCGGGCATCCTCCAGCAGGGCGGAGATGTAGTAAGAGCCCTGCTTTGTCAGGCCCGTCAGCCGGGCGGTGAACTCCGTGTTGGAGGCGGTGGCCTTGAGGGTGCCGCTGCGGAGAATCTTGGGATGGGAGCCGGGGTTCATCAGCTCCTCCTCCCCCAGGGAGCCGTCCATCAAGGCGNTGATANCCCAGTGGATGGTGCCGGGTTTATTGGTGCTGAACACCGCGCTGGCGGAGGTGGGGGCGATGTTTTTTGCTTTGGGATAGCCCGCCAGCAGCCGGGGGTCCTCGGAGGATTCGGCGGCGGCAATGTTATCCATGTCTTGGTTATAGACGTTTCCGGTGATGCCGGGCCGGATATAAATGGTATCCGGCAGCATGGTGACATTGGAATCCGGGGCATTGATGTTCAGGTGCCCGATGCTTCCCTTGCCGTCTACGTCGGTGCCCCGGTCCAGGTTCAGCTCCCGGATGGAGGCCCGGTCGTCAATGGTCAGCTTGGCGTCCACGGCCTTTTCGTCCATGGTGATCACGTCGGCCACGCCNTGGGCCAGCTGGAGGGTGGATTCCGGAGTCAGGTTTACCACCCGCTTGATGTTGCCCGCCAGCTGGAAGAGGGAACCCGCGACGCCGTCCAGCCGGATGGTCTGGAAGCCCAGGCCGTCCTCGGTCCGGTCCTCCAAGTAGCCGGGGGTGCGGAGGGNGACCTCTCCAATGTTGGTGAGGCCCTCGGCCTGAATGGAGAGGAACTGCTCCGTCAGGCTGTCCAGTTCCAAGGCGCCCGCGGTGACGTTGCGCAAAAGGACGCTCTGCTTGCCCGCCTCGGCCTCGCCGCCGCCGCAGATGATGATTTTGCCCATGACGTTGACGTTTTCCAGTTCCACGTTTCCCAGGCCTACGCCGCCGGTGAGGTAGAGGTTGCCGGTGACGGTAGTGTCTTTCAATTTCACCCCGGGGGTGGTGATGGTCAGGTTGCCGTACACGCCGCCGGAGGTCTGCTCGCCGGGCTCCTGGACCAGGGTGCCCAGGGCGCGGACCAAAAAGCAGGCCATCTGGCCCCGGGTGATGGGCAGGTTGGGGCGGAAGCTGCCGTCGGCGTAGCCCTGGATGATGCCCAGCTCCGCGGCCTCCTGTACCAGGGGACGGCTCCAGCCGCCGATTTCGTGCATGTCGGTAAAGGTGGAGTTGGCGGCGTTGGGCACGCCCTGGAACCGGAGGCACCGGCCCAGAAAGACGGCGGCCTGCTCCCGGGTCACCAGGGAATAGGGGGAGGCGGTGGAGTCGCTGGTGCCGTTGAAGTAGCCCGCCTGGTGGGCGATGCTGACATCCTCGGCAAACCAGTCGTTGGGATTCACATCGGTAAAGGGGTTGCTGGGGCTGGGCTCCTCATAGCCGAAGGCCCGGTTCACCAGGGTGACGAACTCCGCCCGGGTGATGTTCCGGTCCTCGTGGAGGTTGCCTTGGGAGTCGCCGCGCATGACGCCCCACTCCTGGACCTGCTCCAGATAGGGGGTCATCCACTCCGCCGCCCGGACGGGGCGGACGGCGAGAAAGGCGCAGAGGGTCAGGGCAGTGAGAACCAGGGCCGTCAGACGGACGGACCCTGGNATGCGGGCGCGGTGGGCGCGGGGTGTTTTTGTCATAACTTCTTTCCTCCTCGTTCCGTCAGTCCTGGGCGCCGCGGCTTTGCAGCTGGAGGCTGAACACGGCCTCCCGCACCACGACCTCCTCGTCCTCGCACATGTCCACGAACTTGGTCGCGTACAGAAAACGGTCGTTTTGCAGCTCCTGTTTTCGGAGAATCTCACAGCGCAGGATCACCGGCTCCTCCGTAGGGACGATGACGATCTCCATCTGCTCGTGCAGCTCCAGCTGGCAGTCCGCGTAGAAAGCGATNCCGCCGCAGCTAAGGTCAATGGACTGCACGCTCCGCCGCCCCGTCCAGGAAGAGCCGGGCAGCGGGTAGAGGAAGGTGCTGAACTTCACCGGCACCCGCAGGTTCCGCCGGACCTCCGGGTCCAGGGTGGCGATCTTCTCCAGGAGCACCGCGTCTCCCCGCTGGCGGAGGATGCGGCACTGAATGGGCAGCTCCTCGCTGCTGGAGCTGAAGAGGGTGACCACCTCGTGGGCCATTACGTNGTCCACCTTGTGGTCCTGGATGTTCAGCCGCATGGGAGAGTCTCCCGGCNCCGTGGCCAGCTGGCCGTTGGCCAGGGCGTGGTTCTGGGTGTCCAGAATCAGGTAGGTACGGTNTGCTGTCATGTGGTTTCCTCCGTTTCGCGGGGCGGCGTCCGGCCGCTCTCCTGCTGGGTTTTCACATTTCCGGTGGGGTCGAAGTGGAGGAAGTACACGTAAATCTCCACAATGGCCTGATACAGGCTTTCCGGAATTTCCTGACCCAGCTTCAGCTGGGTCAGGATGGTGGACAGGGAATTGTCCTCATAGATGGGCACGCCGCAGTCGGCGGCGGTCTCCACAATCTTTTCCGCCATATATCCCATGCCGGAGGCCACGATCACCGGCGCGGTNNCCCCCGGGCCGTATTGCAGGGCCACGGCCTTCTTGGCCCTGGNNGTTCCTTCAGATCTTGACATTGATGCTGTTCTTCCCTTCAAAGATTTTGGGGAACACCTCGGTCAGCGTAACCGGGCGGTCCATCCGCCGGACGGCCACCCGGGCGGGCCTGAGGTCGTTCCGGGCCAGTATCTGGGAAACGGCGTCCCCGATCTGCTTGGAGAAGGGGGCCGCCTTGTCCGGGCAGGCGATCTGCACGTCCACGTCCGTCCCCTGGGCGGCGAGGATCACATCGAACAGACCCAGGCCCTGGACATCCATCTTGAACAGGAAACGCATGGTGTTCCTGGCGCCTCCGTCTCCGCCCCGGTTTTGCTCGTCCTCGGCGTTGGGGTCTACCCACAGCTCGGAGAAGAGCATCCTCCCGTCCCACTCCAGTGGGAGGAGGTAGTGGTTGATGGGCATATAGACGCTCTCGTTTACCAGCATGGCGGCAATAAGGTTCTGGAAGGCCTGCTGCACCTCGGCGCTGCCCTCGCCCCGGAAGGCCCGGGCGGCGGCGGAGGCCAGGTGGTTGGAGAACTCNNCGGCCTTGGAATCCCCGCCGCCCCGGTTCTTGAGCAGCAGCAGCAGCGACTGGTCGTCGATGCCCCCCAGCTGGCCCTTCAAGGTGCCGTAGCCGCTGAGCTGGTGAAAGCCCTCCAGCAGCTTTTCCTCGGAGCCGTTTTCATACCGGGCCACGTTCAGCGCCAGCATGGTCAAAAGGGCCCGGGGGGTGCCCATGTCATGGGTCCGCTCCACATAAGAGGACATATAGGGGAAGATCTCCCGCTGGAGAAGCTGGAGGTTTCCCTGCCGGTTTCCCGCGGCGATGCCGTTTTGGAGCTGGGCCGTCAGGTCCCGGAGCTTCTCCGCCCAGCTGGCGGGCATGGCGTCCGCCATGGACTGGAGGTCCCGGAGGAGGTTGCCCTCGATGTGGGTGGTGGAGTCGAAGTCCACGTAGGCTTTCAAAAATTGCAGGATATCCGTCCGCACCCCCTCGGAGGCGGCCCGGGCATAGGCGCTGCGGAGCAGGGCGAAGNGGGCCNCGNCGAAGCNGGTGCCGGTTTTGAANTGGCCCTGGAGAAAGTCCAGAAGCTGGCTCTCGTCCATCCGCAGCATTTCCAGCAGGCGGCCCATCTCCTCCGCGATGCCGGCGCTGAGGCCGGAGGAGACGACGATGCCCCCCCGTCCCNAGAAGATGCGGGAGAGGCTGTCCGCCAGGCTGGGAGTGTCCCGCAGCCGCTGGAGGAAGGTTTGAAAGTTGGAGTCGTAACGGATTCCCCCGTCCCCCTGGAGGTTGCTGTCTTGCTGTTCCGTCCGCNCGTCGGCGCGGACGACCTTGCTGGGATCGGGGACGTTTTGAATTTGAGTATTGTCCGGGGAAACCGAGATATTCCGGTTAACCGTGGTCTTATCATAACCGGGTACCGGGTTGGTGGCGCCGAGCAGTTCGGGCATTCAAGACACCTCACAGAAAAAACTTGCCGCTGCTACTTATTNTTTTAGCGCAACAGGTCGATAGTAATGAAAAAGGCTGATAAGGTGGTGTTTTCGTGAGCAACAATGATATCCTGGATATGTACATCTACGAAACCAATACGCTTCTGGAGCAGCTGGAGAGCATCGTTCTGGACGCGGAAAAGGAAAATACATTCTCTCAGGACAATGTCAACGAGATCTTCCGCATCATGCATACCATCAAGGGCTCCTCCGCCATGATGGAGTTCGATACGCTGGCCCGGGTTTCTCACCGCATCGAGGACATGTTCTTCCTTATTCGGGAGGGCACCATGTCCGTGGTGAAAGATGAGGACCGTCCGGCGCTTTTCGACGTGATGCTCCACTCTGTGGATTATTTCCGGGAGGAAATGGAGAAGGTGGAAGCAGAGCAGCCCCTTAATGAAGATGTCGACAGTTTCCTTGGAAATATTAATAGTTTGATCGCCAAAATTAAGGGGGAAGAAATTCCAGCCGAGCCCGCCCCCAAGG
>NZ_CAJMXG010000071.1:0-13524 GCF_905219725.1 Oscillibacter sp. CU971 | reverse complement strand
TTCTGGACCAGGGCGAAGGGCCGCCCGCTCTCCCGCACCTCAATGAGCNGGGTGTCCGGCAGCTTCCGGTTCACCCGGATGTCCTCGATATAGGGCAGCTCCCCGGTAATGGCCCGGACGACGTCATACTTGTTCAAAAGGTACATGTTGGACCCCAGCTCCACGCCGGAGGCCGCTTGAATCTCCTCCGCCGTGTAGCGCTTCTGCCCTGTGACGACGATGTTATCCACCCGGAAAAACAGGGTCATGGCGGCGATAATCGCCGCGCAAATCACCAAGACGGACAGCAGCTTATAGAGGAAGCCGAAACTTCCCCGTCCTCTTCGCCGCTTTGTATGCTTCCGTCTCGCCATGCCTACGCTCCAGTTCTATCGCAAGGGGGACCGCCTCCGCGGCCCCCGCGTATTTTCCTGTTAATCCCCAATCCGGGAGATCTCCGCCCCCAGGCATCCCAGGTCCCGGACCAGGTCCTCATAGCCCCGGGCAATATGGCCAATCTCGGAGATTTCCGTCTCTCCCTCCGCCGCCAGGGCCGCCACGCACAGCGCCGCCCCGCCCCGGAGATCCGTGCACCGCACCGGCGCGCCGTGGAGGCGCTCCACCCCCGTCACCACCGCCGTCCGGCCGGAAACCTGGACATTGGCCCCCATGCGGGCCAGCTCGCCCACATGGCGGTAGCGGTTTTCAAACATATTTTCCTCGAATACCGCCGCCCCCCGGCAGCGCAGCAGCGCCGCCATCAAAATGGCCTGGGCGTCGGTGGGAAAGCCGGGATAGGGGGCCGTCCGCACCGGGCGCACCGCCGCCGGGCGCTCCCGGCTGACACAGGCGATGCCCTCCCCGCCGGAGCGGATGGAGCAGCCCGCCTCCCGCAGCACGGCGGTGACGGTGGACAAATGCTCCTCCCGCGCTCCGCGCAAAAAGACCTCTCCCCCGGCGGAGGCCGCCGCGCACAGATAAGTAGCCGCCGCAATCCGGTCCGGCATGACGGCGTAAGTACAGCCATGAAGGGGCCGCCTGCCTTCCACGGACACCGTGGAGGTTCCCGCTCCGGAGACCCTGGCCCCGCAGGCGGTGAGGAAATTTTGGAGATCCACAATCTCCGGTTCCCGGGCGGCATTGGCGATGGTGGTGACGCCGGAGGCGCCGCAGGCNGCCANCATCAGGTTTTCCGTGGCTCCCACGGAGGGGAGGCTCAGCACAATCTCCCGGCCCCGAAGCCGGGGGGCCTTGCAGTGCAGGACGCCGCCGGCGTCGTCGATTTCCGCCCCCAGGTCCCGAAGGCCGGAGAGGTGCAGGTCGATGGGCCGGGGGCCCAGCTCACAGCCGCCGGGATAACTCAGCTCCGCCTGTCCGCACCGGGCCAGGATGGCCCCCAGGAAAATGGCGGAGGACCGCATCTCCCGCATCAGCGCCTCGGAAACCGCCCAGCCGCTGAGACCCCGGGCGTCCACGATCAAAACGTTTTTCCCCTCCCAGCGGGCCGTGCAGCCCAGGCCCTCCAGAATGCGGACGGAGGCGTCCACGTCCCGCAGGCGGGGACAGCCCCGCAGCTCCACCTGGTCCGCCGTCAGCAGCGTGGCCGCCAGAATGGGCAGGACGCTGTTCTTTGCCCCCTGTATCCCGGCCTCGCCCCGCAGGCGGCTGCCGCCTCTTATGACTAAATGGCTCATGTCCGTCCCTCCGCTCCAAGAATGGTGTAACGCTCCATCCTATGGGCGAANGGGATTTCTGGTTACTTTCGGATCTCCAGCACCGTCTGATAAATGCGCTCCGCAGCGTCCCGGATGCCCAGGGAGGCCATGGCCTCCTCCATGGCCCGGAGGCGCTCTTCATCGCGGAGAATGCCGCAGGCCGCCTGGAACAGGGCCTGGCCGGAGCACTCCGCCTCCAGCAGCACCGCCGCGCCCCCGGCCTCCTCCAGGGCCCGGGCGTTCTTCTCCTGGTGGTTGTTGGTAACATAGGGGGACGGGACCATCAGCGCCGGGGTCCCCAGGGCCGTCAGCTCACTGATGGTAGAAGCCCCGGCCCGGCAGATAACCAGGTCCGCCGCCCGCATGACGGGGGCCATGTCGTAAATGTATTCCCGCAGCTGCAGCGCCGGGCAGGCCCCCAGGTCCACGCCTTTTTCCCCCAGGGCCTCCAGCATCAGGGGACAGCCCTGCTTCCCCGCGCCGTGGATGTGGTAAAAGGGCTGCTTCGCCGCCTCCAGGGCCAGAAANTNCGCCANCAGGCGGTTCATGCCCGAGGCCCCCAGGGACCCCCAGAAGGAGACGATCAGGGGCCTCCCGTCGTCCATGCCCAAGGCCCGCTTGGCCTCCGCCTTCGTCATCGAAAAGAAGTCGTGCCGCACCGGCGTGCCGGTAACCACCACCTTCTCCGGGCGGCGGTAGTGCTTCCGGCAGGACTCGAAGCCCACCATGATGCGGTCCGCGTAAGTTTCCAGCATCTGGGTAGTAAGGCCCGGAACGGCGTTGGACTCGTGGACCGCCGCGGGAATCCCCGCCTTGGCGGCGGCCTTTACCAGCGGGTAGCTGGCATAGCCTCCGGTGCCCACCACCGCGTCGGGCCGAAAGGCCCGGAGGATGGCCCGGGCCTCCCCGGGCGCCCGGATGAGGTTGCCTAGGGAAATGAGGTTGTGCTTGATCTCCGCGGGCTGGAAGGAGCGGTGGAAGCTGGAAATATGGACGGTCTTAAAGTCGTAGCCCGCCTTGGGCACCAAAGCCTTTTCCAGGCCCCGCTCCGCGCCCACGAATAAAATCTGCGCCTGGGGGTTTTTCTCCAGGGTCAGCTGGGCCAGGGCGATGGCGGGGTTCACATGCCCCGCCGTGCCGCCGCAGGTAAAGATGACCCGCTGCAACGGTCTTGGCATCGAAAACGCCTCCTCTATCCAGCCCTGGTAGGCTTCATTTGACGCGACACCGACAGCACGACTCCCATTTCCGCCAGCTGAATGGACAGGGCCGTGCCCCCGTAGCTGAAAAAGGGCAGGGAAATGCCGGTGGTGGGCAGCAAGCCCGTCACCACGCCGATGTTCAGGAAGGTCTGCATGGCAATCAGCGTGGTGACGCCGATGACCAGGAGGCTTCCGAAGCGATCCCGGGCGTGGAGGGCAATCCAGTAGCCCCGGAGAATCAGGGCCGCGAACAGGAGCATGATAACGCTGGCTCCGATGAGGCCCAGCTCCTCGCAGATGATGGCGAAAATGAAGTCGTTATGCTCCTCCGGAAGGAACAGGAACTTCTGGCGGCTCTTCCCCAGGCCCACGCCAAGGAGGCCGCCGGAGCCGATGGTAATCAGGCTTTGGGAAAGCTGGTAGCCCTTATCCCGCATATCCGCCCAGGGGTTCAGCCAGTATTGGATGCGGGAGGTGTTGTAGCCCACCACAAACAGGGCAAAGTACAGCATTCCCGCGGCCGCGCCCATGGCGCCGAACACCCAGGCCCAGTTGATGCCGCCCACCAGCATCAGCGCCGCGCCCACGCCCAGAATCAAAATCGCGCCGGAGAGGTGGGGTTCGATGGCCACCAGGCCCGCCGTCACCAGCAGCAAGGAGGCATAAGGCAGGATGCCGTAGCGGAAGGAGCGCATGAGATCCTTCTTCTTCGAAATGCTGTCGGAGAAGTAGATGACGATGGCCATCTTGGCAATCTCCGAGGGCTGGAAGCTGAAAAGCTCGCCCACGCCAATCCAGCGGGTGGCGCCCTTTACCGTGACGGCGAAGGGGTTTCCGGGAATCGCCACAAAGATCAAAAGGAATATGGACACGTACAGCAGGGTTTTCGCCAAGCCCCGGAGACGCCGGTAGTTAATCTTGCCGATAAACAGCATGCCGGCCACGCCCATGACGGCGAAAACGGCCTGCCGGACAAACCAATAGGTGGGGTCGTTGTTCTTGGTATTGTAATAGGCGGAGGGAAAGCTGGCGGACAGCAGCATCACAAGGCCGATGGCCATCAGCAGCAGGACCAGCAGGCAGAAGGGCAGGTCAATGGGGCCCCTGGCCAGCTCCCTGCCCTCTTCCTCCAGCGCCTGCTGGCGGAGGCGGGCCTGCTGGCGGCGCTGGGCTTCCTCCCGGCTCAGGGGACGGCGGCGGGGACGCTTTACCGGCTGCCGCTCCGGCACGGGGAAGGGAATTACCACGCTCTGCCGGGCCGGGCGGCGCTGCTGGCTCTGAACAGGCTTGCGCCTCTGCTGGGCGGGCCTGCGCTGGGGTTCCGGCCGCCTCTGGGGCTCCCGCCGGGCCGCTGAACTGCCGCGTGCCGCCATATACTCCCTCCTTCTCTTAACAATTCAGACTCAATAGCGCCCCT
Organism: Oscillibacter sp. CU971; assembly: GCF_905219725.1. NCBI lineage: Bacteria > Bacillati > Bacillota > Clostridia > Eubacteriales > Oscillospiraceae > Oscillibacter > Oscillibacter sp. CU971. The sequence continues at coordinate 9,211 of NZ_CAJMXG010000071.1, read as the reverse complement.
GGATGCCAAGCCAGGCCAGGACGCAGAACAGGATGGTCACGCCGGAGAACACCGTCACCAGCTTCGCCTCGCTCCACCCGGAGAGCTCCAGGTGGTGGTGCAGGGGGGCCATCTTAAAAAAGCGTTTGCCGTGGGTGGCCTTGAAATAAGCTACCTGGATGATGTCGGACAGGGTTTCCAAAATATAGATAATGCCCACCAAAATCAAAATCAAGGGCATATCCATGGCGAAAGCCAGGGCCGCCACCGCGCCGCCCATGAAAAGGCTGCCGGTGTCCCCCATGAAAACCTTGGCCGGGTGGTGGTTGTAGCAGAAGAAGGCCGCCAGCCCTCCCGCCAGGGCGGCGGGGAACAGCGCCAGGGGCGTCAGCCCCCACTTGGCGGCGGCGGCGGTGAAAAACACCATCACCACAAAGGTAACGCTGGAGGACTGACCGTCGATGCCGTCGGTGAGGTTCACCGCGTTGACGCAGCCCACGATGACGAAGGCGGCGAAAATCAGGTAGAGAATCCAGTTGATCTCCACGGTGACGTTCAGGAAGGGGACATACAGCGCGTTGGTCAGCAGTCCCTCATAGCGCATCAGGCTGAGAAACAGCACCGCCGCCGCCAGCTGGAGGATAAACTTCTGCTTGGCCGTCAGGCCCTCGTTCTGGTGCTGGCGGACCTTGCGGTAGTCGTCCACAAAGCCGATAAGGCCGAATATCAGGGCAAACAGGTACACGTACAGGTGGGCAAACTCCCCCCGCAGCATCGCCTCCCAGCCCATGAGGAAGGCCACCACGCCGGAGCCGATGATGAACATGATGCCGCCCATGGTGGGCGTGCCCGCCTTCCCGGCGTGCCAGGAGGGGCCTTCCTTCCGGATCTCCTGCCCCGCTTTCAGCTTCCGCAGCTCCGCAATGACGAATTTTCCCAGGACCAGGGTGAGCAGGAAGCTCACCAGCCCCGCCAGCAGCAGCGTAACAATCATAGTTTTCCCTCTCCCCCACCCGGTCCCGCCGGGCGGCTTTTTCACTTGCGCAGATAGTCCGCGACAATCTCCCGTTCGTCCATATGGCGCTTCTCATGGCCTACCTCCTGGTAGGTCTCATGGCCCTTGCCGCAAAGAACAATCACGTCCCCCGCCCGGGCGTGGTCCAGCGCCCAGTGAATGGCCTCCACCCGGTCCTCGATGACCTTATAGGGCGTCCCGGTCCCCGCCAGCCCCGGCAGGATACCGGCGATGATGTCCGCCGGGCGCTCCGTCCTGGGATTGTCGGTGGTAACCACCAGAAAGTCCGCGTTCTCCGCGGCGGCCCGGCCCATCTTGGGCCGCTTGGCCTTATCCCGGTCCCCGCCGCAGCCGAAGAGGGCCACGGTCCGGCCCTTGGCAAAGCCTTTCACGGTGCTCAGGACGTTCACCAGGCTGTCCGGGCTGTGGGCGTAATCAATGAGGACGGTATAGTCCTTTCCGGCTGTGGGAACCACCTCCACCCGGCCCTTCACATGGGGCACCCGGGACAAAACGGCGGCGCTCTCCTCCAGGGGAATCCCCAGGGCCAGGGCCGCCCCCAGCACGCCCAAGGCGTTGTCAACCATAAAGTGCCCGGGGATATTCACCCGGACGGAAGCCCGCTCTCCCCTGTATACGGCGGTGAACGCCACATGATCTGCCGCCAGGACGATGTTTTCCGCCTGAATGTCCGCCGTGCCGGAGCTGGAAAAGGAGAGCAGCTTGCAGCCGGCGTGCTCCAGCAGGCGGGGCGTCCAGGGGTCCGCGGCGTTGACCACGCCGGTTTCGCAGTTCCGAAACAAAATGGCCTTGGCGCCGCAGTACTCCTCCATGGTCTTGTGGAAATCCAGGTGGTCCTGGGTCAGGTTCGTAAAGACGCCCACCTGATACGGGACGCCATATACCCGGTCCAGATACAGGGCGTGGGAGGAAACCTCCATCACCACATGGGTGCAGCCCGCGTCCCGCATTCGGGCAAAGAGCTTTTGGAGCTCAATGGATTCGGGGGTGGTCCGCTCCGTGGGCAGGACCTCCTCCCCAATCATATTCTGGTTGGTGCCAATCAGACCTGCTTTCTCTCCCCGGGCCTCCAAAACGGCCTTGAGAAGATACGTGCTGGTGGTCTTCCCGTTGGTCCCGGTGATGCCCACCATGGTCATGGATTCCGCCGGATGGCCGTAGAAGTTGCCTCCTGCCACCGCCAGGGCCCGGCGGGAGTCCGCCACCTGGACGTAGGGGATTCCCTCCCCTTCCGGCGGAACCTGGCACAGCACCGCCGCCGCGCCGGAGGCCATGGCCTGGGGGATGAACTTGTGTCCGTCCGCCGCGTAGCCGCAGAGGGCCGCAAACAGGTCCCCGGCCCCCACCCGGCGGGAGTCGTATTGAACCTGGGCGATCTCCGTCTCCAAATCCGCGGTGGCGGAGAGGATTTCCAGGCCCTTCAGCAGTTCTTTCAGCTTCATACTTGTCAAACCTCCATCCAGTTGAATACGTCCTGGATGATTATAACCCGAATAAAACGCAATGTATACGGCATATCCTGCCGGAAAATCGGCAAAACCTGCTCTCAGTCTCTTACGGAATTGTCGCCAAAGCGCACCGTCACGACGCTGCCGGGGGCCAGCTCGGCCCCCTCCTCCCGATCCTGGGAGATGGCCTTGACGTTGCCGGACTCCGCGCTGGTCGCACCCGTCACCCGCATAATAAAGCCCGCGTTGGTCAGTGCCTGATTGGCCTCGGCGGCGGTCATGCCCAGCACATTGGGCACGGCCCGGAGGGCGTCGTTCTTTTCCTCTCCCAGGTACAGCACGATGGTGGCGTTGTTCGGCACGATGGCGCCCCCCTCGGGGGTCTGGGCGGTAACCTCCGCGCCGCTGCCCAGCGTGCGGAAGGTAAAGCCCGCGTTTTCCAGCCGCCCCTTGGCGGTTTCCAGGTCCTGGCCCACCACATGGGGCACGGCGGCGTCGGCTCCCGCCAGCTGGTCGGCGGTATAGTCCGGCTCCANGCCCAGAACGGGGAGGATCTCCCCCATAATCTGGCTGGCCGTGGGGGCCANCATGTTGCCGCCGGAGGGGTAGGTCCCCGTGGTACGGCTGGGGGTGTCCATGGTCAGCAGCATGATGTACTGCGGATCGTCCGCCGGGGCAAAGCACATAAAGGACACCACGATGTCGCCCTTGGGATTGGAGGGGGTTTTGGTTCCGGTTTTGTCGGCGCTGCCGGTCTTTNCGCCGATGCGGTAGCCGTTCACCTGCCCGTTTTTCCCGGTGCCCTCCGCCACCACGTACTCCAGGCACTCCCGGACCTTGNCGGAGGTCTCCTCGCTGACCACCTGGCGGATGCACTTGGTCTCGTGCTGGCGCAGGATGTTCCCCTCCCCGTCCAGCACCTGCTCCACCACATAGGGCTCGTAGAGGTAGCCGCCGTTGACACAGGCCGCCTGGGCCCGGATCAGCTCGATGGGGGTGACGTTGAAAGTCTGGCCGAAGGAGTAGGAGGCCAGGGAGACCAGGTTGGAGTTAAAGTCCTTCTCCTCCGCGAAAATGCCCTGGACCTCGCCGATCATGTCCACGCCGGTCTTTTCCATCAGGCCGAAGGACTTGAGGTATTCATAAAACTTGCTGGTGCCCAGGGTCTGGCCGATTTTGATGAAGGCCGGGTTGCAGGAGTTCCCCACCGCCTTTTTTAAGATCTGGTGTCCGTGCCCGGGGGCGGCCCGGGAGCAGTTGATGGGCTTATCCCAGCCCTTGACCATGACGGAGCCGGAGCAGTCGAAGGTGGAGTTCATGTTGATGACCCCCTCTTCCAGGGCCGCCGCCAGGGTGATGGGCTTGAAGGTGGAGCCGGGCTCGTAGGTGGAGTCGATGCACTTGTTCCGCCACTGGCTCTGGCGGGCGTCGTCCTTGGCCTTGGTCACCGCCTTTTCATAGGCGCTCACCCGCTCTTCCCCGTCGTCTTCTATGCCCGCCTCCTCTCTCGCGGCGGCCTCCGCGGCATCCTGCGCCGCGTATTTGTCCCGGTCCTTCTCAATGTCCTCCAGCTTCTTTTCCAGCTTGGCTTTCAGTTTCCCGTCGTAGAGGACGCCGGACTGGTTGGAATCGTAATTGGGATAGGACGCCATGCCCAGGAGGGCCCCGGAATTCACATCCATCACAATCCCGGTGCCGCCGTTGGCGGCGTCGAACTTGCTGAGCATGGACTCCATGCCCTTTTCCAGGGCGATCTGGACGTTGATGTCCAGGGTCAGCACCAGGTCGCTGCCGTTCTCCGCGTCGAAGTACTGCTCATACTGGAACAGCAGGGGCTGGCCCTTGTTGTTCTTGGCTGAAATGGTCCTTCCGGCAGTACCGGAGAGGTCCTCGTTGTATTTGACCTCCAGTCCCACGGCTCCCTTGCTGTCGATGTCGACAAAGCCCAGGACGTTGGCCGCCATGGCGTTGTAGGGATAATAGCGCTTGGAGTCCGGATTCAGGTGCACGCCGGTGACGCTGCGCCGCTGGCCCTCGGGAATCTCGTTTCCCTCCTCGTCGATTTCGCCGTTCAAGAATCTCCGGATCTCGTCCGCCGCCTCCTTCTCCACCTTCCGGCTGAGAATGACATATTCGGACTTCGTGTTTTCCATCTTCTTTTCAATGGACGCCTGGTCCATGTCCAGAATGCGGCTCAGCCCCCGGGCAATGTAGCTCTGGTCCCGGATGGGCTGCGGGGTATAGGCCTCCCCCTCCTCCAAAGCCCGGGCAGCGGCCTCCTCCTGGGCCTCCTCCTGGCTCTCGACATACTGACCGATGCGCAGGGGGTCGAGAATCACCATCTCCGCCGTGGTGGAGCTGGCCAGGATGTTGTGGTTTTTGTCGTAGATGGTCCCCCGGGAGGCGATGATTTTGGTCTCCCGGGTCTGCTGGGTCACGGCCCTGGCCTGCATTTCGTCATGACGGTTGATTTGGAGATCGTAGAGCTTCCAGAACAGCAGCAAAAAAGTCCCCACGCCCATCACCAGCATCATCAGCAGCGTCCGCCCGCGGATAATCTGATTGGCCCTGCGGGCGGATTCGCTCTTGCGGTGAAGGGCGGGAGTCTGAGGGGTACGGTTCGCCATGCTGCTGCCTCCTAGTCGGAAATTTCAAAAAATAAGGATGAAGCGGGGGAGCAAGAAGACCGGCTTCCCGCTCCCCGCTGTCNGGAAATCATGTCAGCTCATTATAGTGCGCCGGTTAGTCAAAATATTCCACCACGGCGTAAACCCCGCCGTGAAGGGAGGAGAGGATGCGGCTGAACAGCCCCGGCTCCTTCTGCCGGTAAGCCACGGCGGAATCCCCNGCCGACAGGTCCAGCTGGCTCATCTGCGTGCNGCTGGGCTTGGACATNNCGGCGNCCTCCGCCGCCTCCTTTACCGAGGCCATGTCGAACATCCGCTGGTACTGGGCCGTGAGGGCCGCGTTCTCCGACTCCAGCTCCTCCAGCTGGCTTTGCAGCTTCACCGTATCCGCAGACAGCATGGTCAGCTGCACGTAGCTCATCAGCACCAGCAAGGCCAGGCCCATAATGGCCGCCACGCTCAGCACCGCCAGGNGGGACACCACCTGCCGCGCCCGGAGCAGCACCCGGGGCGCCTCATAGACCTTCGCCTTTTCCCGCGTCTTGGGAGCTTCCCCCGCGTGGCGCAGGGCCCGCTCCCGAACCGCATAGTCCAGGTCATAGGCCAGGCTGCCGTTGACCGCCTGTTTTCCGCGATACCGCATGTCCCGCGCCGCCGATGCCATGAAGCCGCCTCCTTTCCGTCATTTCGAAATCCGGTTTCAGATGTCCAACTTGTCCAATTTCTCCGCCGTGCGGAGCCGGGCGCTTCTGGCCCGGGGATTCTCCGCCACCTCCGCCGCCGAGGGCGTCACAGGCTTGTCCAGCCGCACCAGCGGCTTTTTCCCGCAGACGCAAACCGGAAACGACGGCGGGCAGGTACAGCCCTGGGCCAGCTCCCGCAGCGTCCGCTTGACAATGCGGTCCTCCAGAGAGTGGAAGGTGATCANCGCCAGCCGCCCGCCGGGGCGGAGCTTGTCCGCCGCCGCCCTCAGCATGGGAGGCAGAGCGTCCAGCTCGCCGTTGACGGCAATGCGGACTGTCTGAAAGCTCCGCTTGGCGGGGTGCTGCTTTTCCCGCAGGGCCGCCGGTGGCATGGCGGATTTAATAACCTCCACCAGCTCCAGGGTGGTCTCGATGGGCCGCTGCTCCCGCCGTTTCGCGATGGCCCTGGCAATGGCGGGGGCATACCGCTCCTCGCCGAAATCGTATAGAATCCGCCGAAGCTCCTCCAAGCTCCANNAATTGACCACCTCCCGGGCCGTCAGNGNAGCGGAGNGGTCCATCCGCATGTCNAGCGGCGCGTCGTGCATATAGGAAAAGCCCCGCTCCGGATCGTCCAGCTGGGGAGAGGAGACGCCCAGGTCGAAGAGCATCCCGTCCGCGTCCTCCTCCAGGACGCTTCCAAGCTCCGAGAAGTTGCTGTGGACCAGCCGAACCCGGTCCATCCAGGGGGCCAGCCGCTCCCCGGCCGCCTCAATGGCGGCGGAATCCCGGTCGATGCAGATGAGCCGTCCGGTGGTCAGCCTCTTGGCGATCTCCCGGGAGTGCCCCGCCCGGCCCAGAGTGCCGTCCACATAGACGCCTTCCGGGCGGATGCGCAGGGCGCCGATGCACTCGTCCAGCAGGACGGGCTTGTGTGTGTATTCCATAGAACCTCTTTCAAGAAAGCGTGCGGCGGCGGGCCCGGGCCAGGGCGTCCATGGCCGCGGCCATGTCCTCCTCCTCCAGCATCCGCTGTTNCCGCTCCGTCCAGGTCCCTTCGTCCCAAATCTCGGCGAAGGTATTCAGGCCCACGATGGTACAGGCCTTTTGCAGCCCCGCGTACTTCCGCAGGGGGGCGGGAATCAGCACCCGGCCCTGGCCGTCCGGCTCGCACTGGACGGCGTTGGCGTAGAGTAAAGTTAAAGCCCTTGCCTCTGTGTAGGGCAGCTCGTCCATCTCGTCGGACATTTGCTCCCACTTGGCTTGGGGGTAAATGGTCAGGCAGTGCTCGGCGCCGATGGTGATGAAAAAGGTGTCGCCCAGCGCCTCCCGCATGGCGGAAGGGATCACAAGGCGGCCCTTGGCGTCGATGCTGTTATTCGATTTTCCCAGCAGCCTCGCCATAGGTCCGCCCCCCTTCCCCCTTTTTTGGGATAGAATGGGGCAAGCCTCCACTTAACTGCCTCAAATCCCCACTTCTCCCCACCTATGCTACCTAGTATACGAAAACGGCGACCGAAAAGCAAGGATTTTTTTTCGACGGAAAATTGGGCCTTTTCTCTGAAATCCTTGATTTTTCGCCTGTTTTCTATAAAATAGAACGGGCGTTCTACTTTTTTTCTCCTCGCTTCCACGCAAAAAAAGGCGCTCCCCGCCGCAATATCTTGCGACAGGGAGCGCGCGAGCTCCAATTTTTTTCCACATCTAGCGATATCCGGTTTTGTTTCCACAAAAGTTTCGTCAATTTCGCCAAACTTTTGTTAGCTATATGTAACTCAGGTTTCGTTCTCCTCGTTTTTCTTTTCCAATTTCTGCCTTTGCTCCTGCATCTTGGCGGCGGAGGTGGTGCGGAAACGGACCCGGGACTGCTTCACCTCGTCCAGGGCGGCCTGGACGGCCTCCTCCGTCCGGGCCAGGGCATCCTCGGCGTAGCTGTTGGCCACCTGATAGAGCTGGCGGGAGCGCTCCTCCGCCCGGGTGACAATCTGCCGGGCCTTCTCCCGGGCGGCGTACATGACCTCGCTTTCGGAGATCTTGGTCTTGGCCTCCAGCTCCGCCTGGCGCATCATGCGCTCCACGTCCCGCTTGGCGTCCTCCACAAACTTCTCCCGGGCGGCCAACAGCTCCTGGGCCCGCTTGATTTCCGCCGGAAGCTGGGCCCGGAGCTCGTCCAGCAGATCCAGCAGCTCGTCCCGGTCCACAATGCTCATGCTGGGCTTCAGGGCGGGAGCTTTGGCGTCCTCGATCCGCTCATAAATCATATCAATCAGGCGGTTGATGTCATTGGCCATGGTGTGATCCTCCCTCATTCTCTGTCAGTTCCGCCACAAGCGGGATGATAGGCGCGGGCAGATACTTCTCCAGCGGCTGGCGGTATCGAATCATCTCCCGGGCCATGGAGGAGCTGAAATGCTGGTAGGGGGCGCTGGCGGGCAGGNGCATGGTCTCCAGCCCCGGGCAGATTTCACGGTTGATCTGGGCCATTTGGTACTCCCCGTCGAAGTCCGTCACACAGCGAACCCCCCGGACGATGGCGCAGGCCCCGTGATTTTTGGCGAAGTCGGCCAGCAGGCCGGGCCAGAGCTCCGCCTCCACGTTGGGCAGTTCCCGGATGGCGGCCCGGACCATTTGGAGCTTNCGCTCCGGGGTAAACATCTGGTTGCGCTTTTCGGCGTTGGGGCTGACGCAGACCCAGATCCGGTCAAAGCATCCGGCGGCCCGGCGGATGATATCCAGGTGCCCCAGGGTGATGGGGTCGAAGCTGCCGGAGCAGATGGCTGTTCTCATGCGCGATTTCCTCGTTCTATTCGTTTCCCTCCCGGCAAAAGAGGGTGACGGCAATCTTGCCATAGCGGTAAGTCTTTCGCAAACGGCACCCCGCCGGGACGTCCAGGCGGCGATCCGCCGGGTGTTCCGCTACGATTATACCATAAGGAGCCAGAATGTCAAATCCCGGGGCAGCCAGCCGCTCCAGCGCCTGTTCCAACAGGCCGGAGGCGTAGGGCGGATCCAGGAACACCAGGTCAAAGGACTCCCCCGCCCCCGCCAGGAAGGCCAGGGAATCCCCATGGACCACCCGGGCCCGGTCCTGAAGGCCCGTCAGGGCCAGGTTCTTTTTTATCAGCGCAAATGCGTCCTTCCGCCGGTCCACGAAGACAGCGGAAGCGGCCCCGCGGCTCAGGCACTCAATGCCCATCTGCCCGGTTCCGGCGAAGAGGTCCAGCACCCGGCGGCCCTCGACGTCGAATTGCAGGGCGCTGAATACGCCCTCCTTCACCCGGCCGGTGGTGGGGCGGGTTTCCAGCCCCTCCAGCTCCAGCAAACGGCGGCCCCCGGCGGAGCCTGTGATGACGCGCATGGCGGTTCCTCCTATAAGGCGGCGGTTTGTTTCGGCGTTTATTGTACGGCAAAGTTCTCCGGTTTTCAAGAGCTTTTTCC
>NZ_CAJMXG010000070.1:0-13702 GCF_905219725.1 Oscillibacter sp. CU971 | reverse complement strand
TCATACCGTCTGGCAATGAGCTGGAAGAACAGATTTGCGCCTTGGATATCCATAGGGAGATAGCCGATTTCGTCGATAATGAGCGTCCTGTACTTGGACAGAACTTTGAGCTTGTCCGGCAGACGGTTCTCAAAGTGGGCCTTCTTGAACTGTTCAATGAGTTGGTGGAAAAACCAGACATCTGGATTTGCTTCTCATAGGCCCGTCTCCGTTTGGATACGATATTCGGTGCAGAGCGATCTGCTTGCCTTCATAGTAGGCCGCCAGCATACTGTCGAGGGCTACGACTGCCACATCTTTGCCGGCGTACTCCGCTGGCACGGAGTACTGATTTCCAGCGTACGAGATGAGGCAGTCTTTTTGTACCCGCCTCAAGTTGATTTTGTCGATGGTGTACTCTCGGGAGAGAGGNTTTAGGCCCTCCGTGGCGGTGGCGTGAACCTTGCCATTGACCTTATTGCACCAAGCCAAGGCTTGTCCATTCAAATCTGCCAGGCTGTTATATTTGATCCCGACCATGAAATTNTCCCGCACAAACTGCACCGTCCGCTCCACTTTTCCTTTCGTCTGGCCCTGGTAGGGCCGGCACAGGATGGGCTTGAACCCGTAAAACCCCGCAAAGTCCTCAAACTGCCGGTTCAGCGTAGAGTCCTCCTGTTTCAGCAGCCGCTTGATGACCACCTGCTTCATGTTGTCGTACAGGATTTCCTCTGGGTAGCCGGCAAAGTACCGGTATGCGTTCTGGTGGCACCGTATTAGCGTGTTTGTGCTCATGTCTGTGACAAATTCGATGTACCGCATCCTTGAGTACCCAAGTATCATGAGAAAACAGTACAGCTTTTTCCACTTCCTATCCTCGTATACCAGGTGATCCTCTCCATCTGGTTTTCCACTTTTCAAAACAGCAATCCGATCGCCGCTGGAAGGCTTATTCTTCAAGGACGTTTAATAAAACTCGCGGATATATGACTCTACGTCCTCCCGACAACCCCGGAAGGGCCCGGGAGTTTCCATTTTCAGGGAAACCAGAGCCGTGCAGTACAGCAGTGCCTCGTTCATTCCAGCCCGCTGCCGCTCGGTGATATACCCGGCAAAGGTGGTGTCTCCCCGCCCGGTGCGGCCGGAAAGGTTCCGGGCCTTAATGGGGCAGGTGTAGATTCTTTCCCCGTCGTAGGCCAGCACCTCGGTGTTGTGGGTGATGAGAACCTCTTTCGCCCCCCACTGGTGGAGGAGCTTGGCCGCTTCCGCTCGGTCCGTCAGGCCGGTCAAAATCTCCGCCTCGGCGGCGTCGGTTTTCAGGTAGTCGATGCAGGGCAAATACTCCCGCTTCTCCGCCCAGTCGCGGAAGGCCATGGTCATGTCCGGCTCCACGTGCCGCAGGAGGCATTGGACGTCCACCGCGATCTTCCCATGCTTCGCCGCCTCAGTGAAGAGGGGACCGTCGAAATCGCCGTAGACCAGGCCCGCGAAATGGTAAATTTTCGCCTCGATGTCCGGCAGCTCCCCAAAGCGGAAGGGATCGCAGACGCCCAGGGAGGTGCAGGAACGCGTTTCTTTGTCGGCGGTGAAGTACTGGTTGCGGATAGAGCAGGTGGCGGCGGAGGGCTTCCAGTACAAATCCGCGCCGGAGTCCCGAAACCGGGCCTCTACATCGGCATCGTCGGGATTCAGCTTGGTAAACAGGGCGGTTTTGTTCCCGCTTCTGGCGGCGGCGAAGCCAGAGGCCACCACAGCTCCGCCGACTTCCTTTCGCTCGTTTCCCTGATAGTCGATATTGTGGTCCAGGGATACGGGGCCGATGACCAGAACATCATACGTTTTCCTCATACAAGGTCGTTCCTTTTCTATTATGATTGGTATTCCGCCGTGTATGCGCCCTCTGCTCCGATGTGGAACACCAGCGCCTGATGGGGCGGCAGATCTAGGCCTGGAAGCCGGGGGCAGTCTGAGAACCAGAGGCTTGCACCGGCGTCCGACAGCAGACGGATTAGTTCCGGATGGGCACTGTGATAACGCCGGTCGCTGGAGGCGCAGCAGACGACAGCCTCCGGCCGGATGGCCTCCATCAGGGCGGAATCCGCCCCGTCCCGTTGGCCATGGTGGCCTACTTTGAAAATTTGGGCCGCCAGTTCCTCTGGGGCGATTTCGCGATAGCCCAGGCAGTTGGTATCCCCTGGGAGCAGAATGCGGGTCCCCCAATAGTCCAGCCGCAGAAGGATGCTGTAATTATTCATGGCCCCATCCAAGGCGGAGAGCTTCCTTCGAAAAGCGGCAAAATCCTCTTCCTGATTCAGATCTGCGTAGAGGGCCGCCAGTTCCTCCGCTCTTACCCGGGATGGGCCCAGGCAGCGGATGGTCAGTCCGGGGCAGGGACGAGCCTCCCATCCGGCGGAGAGGGTCCGAAGGACGCCGCCTCCGGCTTCTATCTGCATGCGGAGTGTCCGATAGTCGTTCATGGACTGGAGGAATTTCCGCTGAGAGAGATTGGCGTCCGGGAAAATTGGCAGCGTCCGCAGGGGCCGGGGCAGGCGTTCGGGCAGTGTCTGCCAGAACTCTCCCGGGAACCACAGGCCCGGCAAGGGCACGAGTCCGCAGAGATGGTCCTCGTGTATATGGGTATTCGCCATCACATCAATATGGTCCAGCCCTCGGGCGTACAGGTATTCTATGAAAGGAATCCGGCCGGAGGAACGATCCTGGTATTCCTCCTTCTCCATGCTTCCTCCGTCGATGACCATGACAAAGCGGCCGCCGGGGCGGGCGGGGTCCGGGCATTCCAGCAGGATGGCTTCCCCATAACCCACATTTACAAAGGTTAGCGTCATCTCTTCCATCGGCTCATCCCATGGCCCGCTTGATATAAAGGCTGGAGAGGAGCAGCACCAGGATGGTCATGACAATGGCTCCTGCGCTGCCAAAGCCGAAATCCAGAGACTTGATGCCGTAGCTATAAAGGTATTGCGTAATAGTGGAGGTCGTATTGGCCGGTCCGCCGCCGGTAAGAAGGTTTACCTTGTCGAAAAGGCGGAAGCTGTCGATGGTCCGCAGCAGGGCGCAGAGGGCCAGGCTGTTTTTGATATTGGGGATGGTAACGAAAAAGAGGATTTTGAATGCGCCGGCCCCGTCGATGCGGGCGGCCTCGTATTGAGCCTGGGGGACAGACTGCAAGGCGGCATAGAGAAGCAGAAAGACGAAGGGGGCGCTCTGCCAGACGTCAATCAGCAGCAGCATGCCGAAGGCGGTGCGCATATCGGAGAACCAGTTGAACACAGGCAGATTCAAAGCCTCCATCATCTGGTTGACAATGCCGTAGTTGGGAGAGAGCATCATCCGCCAGCTCAAGGCCACCGTTACCGTTGGAAGCAGGTAGGGCAGGAGCAGCAAGGTCCGCATAGTCTTCTGGCCGCGGGTCAGGCTGTTGACCAAAAGAGCGATGCCAAAACCAATGAGCATCTCAAAAATGACCGCCAGGAGGGTGAATTTCACGGTGTTCAGAATCGCCTGCCGGAAATAGGCGTCGTTGAGGAGCTTTGTATAGTTTCCCAAGGCGATAAAAGAAGCGGGCTTCTGGAGATTTCGCAGGAGGTTGTAATCCGTAAAACTGTAGAAGAGGGTAAACAGCAGGGGATAGGCTGTCATGATCAGCAGGACCAGCATGGTGGGGCCGATCATCCCCAGGCCGAAACGCCTGGCGGCGCTCTCGGTGGTGCGGGCTTTTAGAATTTGGTTTTTTTTCATAGGCGCCTCTCTTTTCTGGAGGTTCGGGCGCCGGGACGCCCAAAGGGCGTCCCGGCATGGGCGTCAGCCCATCAGCTGCTCAAGATTGGCCTGGGCGTCGGCCAGACCCTGGTCCACGGTTTTCACGCCGTTGACAATGTTGTCCATTTCGGTGCCAAGGGTGGTGTAGAACTGGGTCCACTCAGCGATGACGGGGCGGTACATACCGCTCTCCAGGGCCTTGCAGACCACTTCATACTGGGGATAGGAAGCGAGGACCTCCCCGTCCTGAAGGCTGGAATACCGGCAGGGTACGCCGCCGGAGGGAACGGTGGACTTCTGCACGTCGGCGTCCATCAGATAGGTCAGCAGCTTTGTGGCCAGCTCCTTGTTTTGGCTGTTATTGGGGATGCCGATGGTCCAGATACCGTAGACGTTGGAATTATACGCCTGCGCTCCGGCGGAGGCCGCGCCGCTAAGCGCGATATAGTCTGCGGTGGAGTCCGCGGTGGGGGTGTACCAGCCGGGCCAGCCGATGCCCATCGTGCCCGCGCCGGTGTCCACAGAGGCAATGAGGTCGTCCTTTACCTGCGCCTCGCCGGTGGCAATGAGCTTCAGGTAGTACTCCATGGCGGCTTTAAATTCGGGGGTGTTTACGGAGGGCTTGTTGGCGTCGTCGAGCACCCAGCCGCCGAAGGACAGCAGAATGGGCAGGAAGTCCACCACCAGATTGTTCTGGTTGTCGCCCCGATAGATGAAGCCCTTCTTACCGGCGGCCTGGGCGCTCTCGCAGATCGCCAGCAGGTCGTCCAGGCTCTGAATCTGGTCGGCGGAGTATCCGGCGGCCTCCACATTGGCCTTGTTGAACATCAGTACCGTGACGTTGCCATAGTAGGGGGCCAGATACAGCTGGCCGTCCACATAGCAGATCGTGGTAGTGGCGGGAATGACGTCGCTGTCCAGCTCATAGCCTAGCTCCGTCAGGTTGGCCAGGACGCCGCTGGCGGTGAATTCGGCCATCCAGGAGCCATCCACCATGCACAGATCATAGGTGCCGGCGGGGTTGATGGCGTCCAGGGCGATGCCGGAGTACAGGTCGGACTCGGAGAGCTCCTGCACTTCGCAGGTAACGTTGTTCTCGGCCTCAAAGGCGGGAAGGCACTCCTTGATGACGTCGGCATAGGAGCCGGCCCGCAGAATCAGAGTCAGCTTGGTGGGAGCGGCGGAGTCGGAACTGCCGGAGTTCCCCTCGGTGGGGGCGCTGCCGGACGTATTGCCGGACTGGTCGGTTTTGCCGCCGCAGGCGGCCAGGGACAGGACCATGGCCAGCGTCAGCAGGAGCGCAAACAGCTTTTTCATTTCTTTTCCTCCTAATCTTGTTGACATGGTTGGATTTGGCTGCGCGGGGATATTTTGTTACTCTTTGACAGCACCGCTTGAAAGCCCGGAAATCAAGTAGTTCTGCGCAAAGATCACAAACAGGGTGATGGGGATGACAGAGATAACGCCTCCCGCTGCCACTAGGCCAAAGTTCGTGAGGTTATCCTCCGTGTTCAGCAGGGCCAGGGCCAGGGGCACGGTGTTGTTGGCGGGGCTGCGGGTGAAAATGACCGTATAGGTGTACTCGTTCCAGGCATACATGAAGGACAGCATGGACACGGCGGCAATGCCCGGGGCCACCAAGGGCAGAACAATCCGCACGAAAAGCTGCCACTCCGTAGCGCCGTCCACCTTGGCGCTCTCCTCCACCTCATCGGGAAGGTCCTGAAAGAAGCTGATCAGGAACCAAATGATCAGCGGCACATTGATGAGAACGCAGGCCAGGGCCACAGGAAGCTTGGTGTTCAATACACCCAGCTTGTTGAACATGATATAAAGCGGAATGGTGAATGCCACCGGAGGCAGCACCCGCACCAGCAGCACCCAGTAGGTCAGGGGCTTTTTCAGGCCAAAGCGGAAGCGCCGCCGGGCCAGCACATAGGCTGCGCAGACGCCCACCAGCAGCGACAAAACCAGAGAACTGAACGTAGTCTGGAGGCTGTTGACAATGGCCTGACCAAAGCCCTCGCTGGTGAAGAGCTGCGCAAAGTGCTCCACGGTCAAGGAGTTGGGCAGCAGGGAGATGTGGCCCCGCATTTCATCGGTGGGCCGGATGGCCATGGCCAACAGCCAATAAATGGGAAACAGCGAGATCAACAGAAGCAGGGCGCAGGCGGCTCCCTTGGCCCAGGCGGTGGCTTTCTTCTTCGTTTTCATAGCGGTCCTCCTTATGTTCCTCCTGGCGGCAGGCCGGGCAAATCTAGTATATGCAGTATATGCATTTTCTCAGAAAGCAGGGTCAACTGGAGCGGCGAATCTGAAGCTTAGCTGGAACTACGGTAATCGGAGGACACTCTTCTCCATTCAACAGGGCATGGAGATGGTCCACCCCCACCTCGCCAATGCGGCGGCAGTCGATGTGCACGGAGGTCAGCTCCGGCTCCACCACACCGCAGATGGTGGAGTCATCGAAGCCCACCACTGCCAGATCCCCCGGAATTTTCAAGCCCAGGCGCTGGGCGGCTTTCAGAACCCCGGCGGCAACAACGTCGTTGGCTCCCAGGATGGCGGTGGGCCGGTCCTTCCGGCTTAGCAGGTCCATGGCTGTTTGGGCGGCGCTTTCGACGGTGGGGTCGCACATAGCTACCTGCGGGGCGCCGGTCTTTGCGCCGCTTTCTTCCATGATATGGAGAAACGCATTGTACCGCTCGCCAACAATATAGGGTGAAAAGCGCCCGGCGATCATAGCGATACTGCGGTGTCCCCGCTGAAGCAGGTGCTCCACCGCCAGCCGGACGCCGCCGTACTCGTCGGAGAGTACACAAGGGAGATCGAACCCGGGCATCCGATTATTCACCAGCACCACGGCGATATGCTTGCTCTGAAATTCAGACACCATGTCCGCCTGGGCGCTGCCCCCCAGGATGACTCCCTCAACCTGCTTGTTTTGGGCGGTGCCCGCGGCCTGAGCCCAGTCCGCCGCTGTGGAGATGACCAGCTGGCGGTCCGACTGGATGGTTCTCCGCATGATACTCTCACAGATACGGGCGTAAAATTCGTCCAGAATCGTAGCGTCCTTTTTGCAGATTAGGAAGGCGATTTTATCGGTCCGCTGCCGGACCATGGCCCGGGCGATGGCATTGGGGGAATAGTGGAGAATCTCCGCCGCCTCGAAAACCTTTCGCCTGGTGGCGTCCCGGACCCGGCCGGGGTTGGAGAAGGTGCGGGATACAGTGGCTGTTGAGACGCCGGCGAGGCGGGAAACGTCATAGATTGTGGCATCCATAAGAGAAAAAACCTCTTTTTTAAATAAGTAAGCGCTTACATTTTCAAATAAAAACTGCTAGACATATCGATTTATAAGTGATTTACCACTTGCCTTTTTCAGAAGATTATCACATTGCCAAAAAAAGTGCAAGTACAGGAGAGTGTTTTTGGAGGAAAAAATAGTTTCCCATTTTGTTTCTGTGCAAACTGCTACAAATCCCCCAAAAATGTAATCGCTTACAAATCGAAAACCATTTTCTGTCGATTGGAAAATAGCTGGGTAGATCGGAAGCAAACTGGCAGATATCGTTCACAGTTGTAAAAATGGATATATGAAGTAAAATCTGCATAACCGTCAAAAGGAATGGTAGCCACACTTCAAAAAAGCAAATACACGGCACATCCTTTTGCTTCCTGGTATATCTGGCTGCCAGCATATAAGTGCGCCTATCTTCCATTATTTTACAGGATTCCCGGTCATAATGCAAGCCCTGATCTTGAATCGAATAGCCGCTCTCTTCCCTGTGCCAGCTATGGGGCAAGGACATCCGTGCTTTTGCGGACACACTGGGAAGGCAGGCTCATGATTGTCCTGCTAAGAATGGACGGGAGGCGGACGATACCTGTCTCCCTGTGAACCTTTACGCAAAGGGCCCCATGATTGTGGTAGAGCTCATGCAGACGGAGAGCGTGACCATAAGTCCGGAGAAGTATACAACCCCGGACAGAAAAATATTTTTATCAGACTATTATTTTTGGTAGAACGCCGCCGATATGTAGTATTGAAAGCGGTTGAGGGAACCAATCAAAACCAAGAAGGCCCGGCGGATAGCCAACACCGGGGACGCAGCTCAAAGCTCTTTTAGGCGGTCCTTTCAACACAATATTATCTTTATATATCATATTGAATGTACGGAGGAAACGCCGGAGCGGTTTATCCGCGAAAGCGGCTCTCCAGGAGTTGAAAGAGGCCCTGGCCCGGATGGGCGAGGGGCCGGAGGTCCAAACCCTGCGGGAGAAGCTGGACTGCATCTTCCCCGTCCGGAAGGACGATTGAGATTGTTTTCACCCGGTCCTAGGCCGGTTGAAATATGTACCGCGCCGGAAATCCGAGGCTGTGGCCACGGTTTCGGAGGGATGGCGCTCCACAGACCTGTGCCTTGGTAAAAGGATGTTCCGAGGCACATTAATAGACTGAAAGGAGTCAGAATTATGCGCATCCAACACAATATTATGGCAATGAATGCCTACCGCAACTACAACACCAACACCTCCGCCCTGGCGAAGAACCTGGAAAAGCTCTCTTCCGGCTACAAGATCAACCGCGCCGGTGACGACGCCGCCGGTCTTGCCATTTCCGAGAAGATGCGGGCCCAGATCACCGGCCTGAACGCCGCCCAGAAAAACGTCAAGGACGGCATCTCCCTGGTGAAGACCGCCGAGGGCGCCATGCAGGAAGTCCAGGACATGCTCAACCGCATGGAGTACCTGGCCACCCAGTCCGCCAACGGCACCTATGACAACGAAGTTGACCGGGCCAACCTCCAGAAGGAAGTTACCGCCCTGAAATCCGAAATCAACCGTATCGCCGACTCCGCCAACTTCAACGGCATCAAGCTGCTGGACGGCTCTCTGGCGGGCGAGGCTTCCACCGTGGGCGGTGCCAACGGGGACGCCCTGGATATGCTGGCGGTGAATAACTCTGCTTCTGCCACCAACGCCTCCAAGGATGGCCAGAAACCCAGCGAGGCCATTGGCGCGGAGTTCACCATTACCCTGAAAACCGGCGGCAGCCTGGACGCTCTCGGTGCCTTGAATATTGCTTCCTTTGCCGGCGGCGGCACGGTCGCGGACCTCTTTACCGCCTATGACCTGAAGGGCAATGAAATTGATTTGTCTGGCGGTGCCCTTGCATCGGGCGAGGCTGTGACAGTCACGCTGGTTGCCAATCAGAAGGGCAAACTGGATTCTACCGTTGTGACCGACATCGAGAACGCTCTCAAAGGCTTAACGGGTGCGGACGCCAATTCCCTGCTCTCGATCAACGGCAAGGAAATCGCGAGCGACGGCGGCGGCGGAACCCGGGCCATTTACACGGTGGACTTCACCGACCTGTCCAGAATCCAGGACGGCGACAAGTTCCAGATTGGTACGAAGACCTTCACGTTCACCATGGATCCGACTACCAACTCCGACGACAACTTTATTGATATCTCCGATCTGGACCTGCTGACCGGCAAAAATGACTCCTGGAAAACGCTGAAGGACCGCATTATGACGGCCGTAAACAGCAGCGACGGTTTGGATACTGCTNCCAACACTGCGACCGCTGGCTGGCTGGTCAGCGCGGAAAACAAGGGAACGAACAACCAGAACGACTTTGTCCTGACGGCTGTCACCATTCCCAAGGGCTACGATGCCAACGCCTTCAAGGATCCCCAGCACTTTGAGAACGACGGCGCGTTCAGCGTAGACTTCACGCCCGGCAAAGTGGACGCGAACCCCGGCGCCGGACGGCACGCTACGGCGGTCTACAACCTGGGTTCTCTTGCTGCGGGTGACAAGATCACCATCGGGGACAAGACCATCGAGCTGGTGGATAAGCACGATCCCAATCTGACCCAGGATGAGCTGGACAAGGAAATGGCCTCCGGCAAGCTGACCCTCGCCGAGTTCAAGGACTCCGACACCCTGAACAAGACCCTGCAGTCCATGGGCTACAAGGATGGCCGCGTGACCATCACCGGCTCCAAGATTAAGGTTGAAAAGTCCCTGGCCGACAACACCACCGCCGAGGCGTGGTCCAAGGGCCTGGGCAAGGTTTCCGTGACCAAGGCTTCCGATTCCGCCGCTGCCGACGAGGTTGTCAGCGACGGCAAGGGCCTGACCCTGCAGATCGGCGACACCGCCGATACCTTCAACCAGCTGAAGGTTGCCATCGGCGATATGCACACCAAGGCCCTGGGAATCGACGGCCTGGACATCAGCAACATCGAAGGGGCTCAGGGAGCCATCCAGACCATCAAGGACGCCATCAACAACGTCTCCTCCGTCCGTGGTGACCTGGGCGCCATCCAGAACCGTCTGGAGCACACCCAGAACAACCTGAGCGTCATGGCCGAGAACATCCAGGACGCCGAGTCCACGATTCGGGATACCGACGTGGCCGAGGAAATGATGAAGTACACCAAGAACAACATCCTGATCCAGTCCGCTCAGGCGATGCTGGCCCAGGCCAACGCTGTTCCTCAGGGCGTGCTCCAGCTCCTGGGCTAATCCCTGAATACGGCTTAAAGTTGTTCCGCAAAAAACCAGCGAAAGGGGCCGGGCGCTTTGCCCGGCCCCTTTTCCGAAGAAAGGACGGCTGACATGGACGTATTGGAGCTGGCCCGGCGGCTGGCGGGGCTGGGACAGACCCAGGAGGCCCAAAACGCATACACCCTCGCCATAGAGGGGGCGGACCCCGCCGGAAAACTGGAGGCGGCGGCCTATATCTTCCAATCCGGCGGCGATTACCGGATTTCCTATACCTGCTTCCGGAACCTCTATAATGAGGGCCATTACCGGAAGGAAACCTTTGACATCATGACCCAGGCGTTTTACGAGCCCAACGTGAAGGCGCTGAAAAAACGCTATGAGAAAAACTGCAGGCTTCTGGCAAAGTACCCCTATCTGTTCCGGAAGGATTTTCTGCCCTTCCAGGACCTTCCCATCCGCTTCTATCCCTATGACGATAACGGCTATGTGCCCTTTTTTGCGGCGGAGGAGCGGTTTGGGGACTATGTGAATTTGAAATATCCCGCCGTCAGCCGGAACTTTTTCAAGGATTTGGAAAAGCCTGTCCTGGCGGACGGCGTTACCTCCCAATATGAATTGGAATATTTGAATGACAACGTCCGGGACAGTGTGCGTGTCGGGCGTGAAAACCATGTTTACCTGCATTACGGCGACTGGGGAACCTTCTGCGCCTATTTGCAGCTCTGGAATCTGCGCCCCCTGCTGGAGGAGAAAAAGCTGGTCTTCCTCATAGGAGACGAGCTGGCGCTGTACCCCATCGACTTCAAGGCCCGCTTCGGCATAGATTACAGCCAGTACCAGCCCCAGCCGGTGGCGATCCGGGAGGTCAGCCGCCTGATTTGGCACACCCAGCTCTCCGCCCACAACGGCGGCGATTTCTTCAACGAGATCTTCGACGGACACCCGAATCTCTTGGCCCTGCCCTCCATTCTCTTCAACGAGGTCGAGGAAACGGTGGCCTCCATCCGGCGGCTGCTGAAGGAATCAAAGAGCGAGGAGGAGCTGCTGAGCGGCTGGAATCAGGGGGGCAGGAAGCGGATTTTGGAGCTGTACCGCATGGGGAATCCCACAGATAAGGATATCCTGGCGGGAATCTACCTGGCGAACAAGATCGCAAAATCCGGCCTGGACCAGAATTCCCGCATCGCCCCGGCGCTGTTCTTCCAGCCCCACTTTGAGGACATCGTCTACAAGCTGGAGGGGGCGGAAGACGGCCGGGTCAGCATCGGGGCGGAGGCGGCGAAGGAGCTGCGCCGCTGCCGCTTTCTGAAGGAATTCCCCTATATCAAGACCTTCACCCCCATGCGCCGCATGACCACCAGCTACGGGGGCACGGTGCAGTATATGTACCAGATGTCCAAGCAGATGGAGGCGGCGGAAGCGGCGGACCCGAAGCGGAAGAAGACCGTGGTAGGGGACGAGATTTCGGACCGGATTCTGAACCGGAGCTTCATGATAGACCCGGAGGAGCGGCTGTTTCAGGACAGCATCCTGGTGCGCTTTGAGGACGCGAAGCTGAATCCGAAGGCCACGTTCACCGCCCTGGCCGCGTTTTTGGACCTGCCCTATACCCCCAGCATGACGGAGTGCACCCAGGGCGGGCAGCCCTTGAGTTACGGCGGCTATATCGCCGGGGGCTTTGACACGGCCCCGGTGTATAAGGTCTATGACGAGTTTGCGGGCGGCGCGGAACGATATTATATCGAGTATTTTATGCGGGATGCCTACGCCCGTTACGGCTATGACTTCCACTACTACGACGGCGCGCCCATGGACGAGGCCCGGGCCAAGGAGCTGATCGCCGGGTTCACCACCCTGAACGGCTACATCCGGGAGACCTGGAAGAAAGTGGCGGACTCGGCGGCTGTTCTCAAGAAAAACGGCGTGCCGGTCCCGCCGGAGGAGATGGAAGAGGCCCGCCGGGAGCTGGTGGAAAAGCATATCCGGGAGCTGTCGGAAACGCGGCTGAAAATCGCGAAGGTTTTGCTGCGGGGGCCGCGGCTGGTGAACCAGGCGGGGCGGCCTCTGCGGTTCATGCCCATGCTGGAGCCGGACCCGGCGCTGCTGGAAGCGCCGCTCTATCATTGAGATGGAAGAGCTGGAGCGGACAGCGGCCGCGCTGGAGCGGACGCAGTATCTGTTGGAACGGATGCTGGAGCTGGCGGAGCGGTCGGCGGATGAGCGCTGTACGGACCAGCGCCGGGTAGCATTGCAGAAGGGCTTCGCCTTTTTGCGTGCGGAAGCGCTGGAGACGTTAGGGAAGGCCAAAGGGGAGGATACATAAGCGTGGAGAAAAAGGGAACGGTCTATTTTTTCACCGGCCTGGCCGGGGCGGGCAAGACCACCATCGGCGGGTTGTTCTATCAGCGCTTAAAGGAGTGCAGTCCGGAGGCTATTTTCCTCGATGGGGATCAGACGCGTCTTGCAGCGGGTGACAGTTCGGCGGATGGAACGGTGTTGTTCGAGGAGCGTTATACAACAGAGGCGCGGAAAAGAGGCGCATTTGATACCTTTCGATATGTTCGGAATTTGTCGGACCAGGGGAAAGATGTGGTGATTTGCAGCATTGCCATGTACACAGAAGTTCGAAGCTGGAATCGGGAGAATATCGAAAACTATCGGGAAATTTACATGAAAGTGAGCCGGGAGACGCTCTACCGCCGGGACCAGAAAAAATTGTATTCCTCCGGCGCGAAGAATGTTGTAGGTGTAGATTTGCCCTATGATGAACCGCGTCATTCCAGCATTGAGATTCAAAACGATGGACAAGAAACTCCGGAGGAAATCGTGACCCGCTTGGAGCAGTTTTTTGGACTTGGGCAGGAGAAGAAGTGTGATTTATAAAGCTGATTTGCATACACACAGCACGGCTTCAGATGGCCAGTATACTCCGGCGGAATTGGCCCAGTTAGCCAAGGCGCGAGGTGTGGAAGTGTGGGCGCTTACCGACCACGATAATCTGGATGGTTTGGATGAAGCGGAAGCGGCAGGCAGGGCTCTGGGACTGCAGGTCCTGCGAGGAATTGAATTCAGTGCGGACGACTACCTGAATCTGCATATTTTAGGATATGGTTTTTCTTCCACCGCATTGCGTAGCTGGATAGAAAGCCTAAAAGGCGGCCGGGATGACCGGAAGTACCGCATTTGGAATTTTTTGCGCACAAAAGGTATTGAGGTTCCCCTCGGCGAAGTGGATCAAGAGGCTGCCGGCGGAGCGGTAGGCCGTCCCCATTTCGCACGAGTCATGCTCCAGCATGGTTATGTTGCCACTCGAAAAGAGGCGTTTGACCGCTATCTGGATACGCCGGAATTCCAGGAGATGGAAAAGGGGATGAAGCCAAGTGCTCAAATGTGTGTGGAGCGCATCAAAGCGGCGGGAAGA
>NZ_CAJMXG010000069.1:0-13719 GCF_905219725.1 Oscillibacter sp. CU971 | reverse complement strand
GGGCCCGGAAGCCCCTGCGGGACATGGCGGCGGAACTCCAGGACCAGGCCCGGCGGCTGATGGCGGCCCACTACCTCATCACCGGCCGGCGCTACCGCCCCAGCGTCAGCGCGGAGCGCATCTACGCAGGCCGCTGGTGCCCCGCCCTCCGGGAGCGCTATCACGCGGCGGCGTGCAGCGGCTTCAACTACGCCCGCTCCGCCGAGGACACCATGGACCCCTGTCTGACGAAGCTCTTCGAGGAGATGAGCAAGCAGTCCTACGCCCACGCGGAAACCCTGATGGGACTGCTGCAAAGAAGCCTGCAAAACGCATGAGGAAACGGGCCCTCCGCCATAAGGCGGAGGGCCCGCCGGAGTGTCGAAAAAACCGGAAGACCTATTTGACGGGAAGGAAGAGAGTTACGAGAGGAACCCAGGAGGGGTTCCTTTCGTTTTCAAATCATAAGTTTTCAGAACTTTCCACGGGTTCTGAAAACTTGCTCAGGCTGGCAAAAATATTTTTTCGCCAGCCTGACGGGCCCTCCGCCTTATGGCGGAGGGCCCGCCGGTTATCCCCAGGCCCGCTTGATCTTGTCCCGTTCGTGCTGGTTCTCCACCCAGTTTTCCAGGTATCCGCAGTCATGGCAGACATAGCGGGCCACGGGAATCCGCTTCACCATCAGCGCCCGGGTGAGGAAGATGCCGTTGGAGAGGTAGCGGTGGGCGTCGTCCGGGACCCGAATGACGTCCGTGGAGCCGCAGACGGGGCAGCGCTTGGTATTTTTCATGTCATCTCTCCTTAATGGTGGTCCTTCCACATCTTCCACAGCCGGTCCGCAAGCGGCAAAAGCAGCAGAAGCAGCAGCAGATTATTTGGTACATGGGGCATTGCGTACCTCTCCTTTCAATTCTCCTTGTAGAGCTTCATGGACAGCGGGATGGAAAGCGCCGTTCCCGCCGCCGCCCCCAGGGGAAGCAGCACCACCAGGGGAACGGGCAGGCTGGGGAGTTCATCCACCATGTCCACAAGAATCCCTATGGAGATCGCCACGCCGAAGATCACCACCATGAAAATCATCCTTCCCCTCTCCACGCCGAAGCGCAGCACCGCCGGTAAGGTG
This sequence comes from Oscillibacter sp. CU971, assembly GCF_905219725.1. Taxonomy (NCBI): domain Bacteria; kingdom Bacillati; phylum Bacillota; class Clostridia; order Eubacteriales; family Oscillospiraceae; genus Oscillibacter; species Oscillibacter sp. CU971. The sequence continues at coordinate 12,617 of NZ_CAJMXG010000069.1, read as the reverse complement.
ATATCCAGGGTGATGATTCCCAAGCAAAGGCTCGCCAGCAGGGTGGGAACACTGGGCGCGCTTCCCGAAACAATCCCCGCCGCCGCCTGCACCGCCAGGCAGAACACCCCCGACGCCGCCATGCAGAGCCAGCCCAGCACGTACTTGCTCAGCACGATATCCCGCTTGGAATAGGGCATCATGGCCGCCAGCTGATTCCAATGGCTCCGCTCGTCATAGGCCATGGCCGTATAGGGCAGCATGGAGCACCAGACCACCAGGAACACCGTATTGAACGCACTGTTCACCATGGACAGCAGCGCCAACACCAGGACAAACATTCTCATCTGCTTCCAGATCACATAGAAATCCTTCTGTACCAGCGCTTTCATCATTTCGCTCCTTTCACCATAAAGAGGATGATATCCTCCACCGTCGCCCGCTCCAGCCCCAAGCCCGCCGGGACCTCCTCCCGCCGGACCAGGGCCCGGACCCCGCCGTAGCCGCTGGACTCCCGGCCCAGGACGGCCTCCTCCCGGAGGCTTTCCAGCTGCTCNGCCGTCCCGGCAAAGANGCCGTAGGTCTCCAGAAGCTGGTCCTTCTCGTCGCAAAAGAGGAGCTGTCCCCTGTGCAGGAAGGCAATGTAATCACAGAGCTTCTCCAAATCGCTGAGGATATGGGAGGAAATCAAAATGGAGTGGTCCTCCTCCCGGGTGAACTCGTTGAAAATCTCCAGCACCTCGTCCCGGACGATGGGGTCCAGGCCGGAGGTCGCCTCGTCCAGAATCAGCAGCTTTGGCTGGTGGCTCAGGGCCACGGCGATGGACAGCTTCATCTTCATGCCCCGGGAAAAGTCCTTGAAGGGCTTCTTCCCCGGCAGGTCGAAGCGGCGGAGGTAGCCGTCGTAGGTCCCCTGGTCCCAGTGCTTGTAGGTCCCCGCCATCACCTTCCCCACCTGGACGGCGGTGAGGGTTTCCGGGTAATACGCCTCGTCCAAAACGACGCCCACGTCCTCCTTCACGGCCCGGAACTCCGGGNAGGACACATCCACCCCCAAAACCCTGGCGGTCCCGCCGTCGGGGCGGAGGGCGTTCATCAGCAGGCGGATGGTGGTGGATTTGCCCGCGCCGTTCTCCCCCACCAGGCCGCAGATGGTGCCGCTGGGCACCGTGAGGCTCAAATCCTGGATGGCAAATTCTCCAAAGGACTTGCAGATATGGTTCAGTTCAATGGCGTTCATACGTTCTCCTCCTCTAACAGGACGCGCAGCATGTCGATCAGTTCCTCCACCGTCACGGAACAGCTCTTCGCCAGTCCCGCGGCGGCGGTCAGGTGGTTTTCCAGCTCCTTGAGCTGCTGCTCCCGGATCAGGTCCAGATTCTTCTCCGCCACAAAGCAGCCCTTCCCGGCCACGGTGTAGAGGAAGCCCTCGGCCTCCAGCTCGTCATAGGCCCGCTTGGTGGTGATGACGGAGATTTTCAAATCCTTGGCCAGGGCCCGGATGGAGGGCAGGGCCTCCCCCGGGGTCAGGACCCCGGCGATGATCTGGGCCTTGAGCTGGGAGTAGATCTGCTCATAGATGGGCTGGCCCCCGGTGTTGCGGATGATGATTTCCATGGAAGTTCCTCCGTTTCACTGTTCATATACAGTATACACAGAATGAACAGTTTGTCAAGGGGGTCGATGAAAAAAATTTTGGCTAGGAAATTGCTCCCGCCTGTGGTATACTACCTCTGGAAAAACGGAAGGAGGCGCGGGCTTATGGAAACCGTCAGCGGCGCAAGCAATTGGAGGCTGGTTTTCCGCCGGGAGGACACTGGCGTGATCATCCTCCGGGCCGGGACCCCCGACGCCCGGGCCGTCCTGCCGGAGGAGCTGCTCGGCCTGCCGGTGACGGCCCTGGGAGACCGGGCCCTGGCCCCGGACCGGCAAACGGCTCCCCTGCCCGCCGGGGCGGAAACCCTCCAAATCACCTGCATCCCTCCGGAGGACGGGGCGGCCTGGGACAACCGGAGCCTCCGGGACCTGACCCTGCCGCAGACCCTCAAGGCCGTGGGGGACTACGCCCTGTTGAACTGCTCCGCCTTAAGCACTCTCCGTATTCACGACGGCGTGTCCCGCTGGGGCGGCGGCGCGCTGATGAACTGCCGCAGCCTGGATACCCTCCACCTGACCCGGACAGGCCCGGACCAGGGGGAGGCCCTGGCCTGGTTCGCCGGGGAGCTCAGCCGGGAGCTGGATGTGACCGTTTACGGCCCCGGCGGGGAGACCGCCCGTCTGCTGTTCCCGGAGTATACAGAGCTCTATGAAGAAAACTGCCCCGCCCATCATTTCGATTACTTCATCTCCGGCGCGGGCTACCCCTATCACCACTGCTTCCGTCAAAAACGCCTGTCCCTCAAGGAGTACGACGGCCTCTGGCGGGACTTTCTGGGGATGGAGCACGACGAATCCGCCGCCCTGCGCCTTGCCTGGCGGCGCCTCCGCTGGCCGGTGGATTTGGCGGAGGGGGCGGCGGCGGGCTACCGGGCCTATTTAAAGGAACACGCCGGGGAGGCCCTCCGCCTCCTGCTGGAAGAAGGGGAAGCCCTCCCCTTCCTTCTGGAGCTGACGGAGCCGGACCGGGAAACCCTCCTGGACGCCTGTGCCCTGGCCCGGGAGCGGGGAGCCACGGCGGCCCTGGCGGCTTTGCTGGAGGAGCAGCACCGCCGCTTCCCCGCCGGAGCGGAAAAATCCTTTACATTATAGAAGGGCCAAGGGTTTTATGGAACAAAAGGACTTTGCCGGGATTGGGCGGGACATCCTCTTCGCCGCCCGGAACGAGCTGTATATGAGCCTGCCCTATCTGGACGCGGCCCTCTGCGCTCTGGCTTTCGCCCCCGGCGGCGGGGTGACGCTGTCCCTGGCCACCGACGGCGAGACGCTGTACTACGACGGGTCCTGGCTGGCGGACCGCTATCTGCGGAGCCGGGTGTGGACCTGCCGGGCCTATCTCCATGTGATTCTCCACTGCATGCTCCGGCATCTGGCGAAGAAGCGGGGCAAGCTCCCGGAGCTGTGGGACCTCAGCTGCGACGCGGCGGTGGAGAGTATCCTGGATGAACTGGACTACCCCTGCCTCAACGCCGGAGCGGCTCCCCGGAAGCGGAAATTCTACGGTGAGTGCAAGCGGGACATGCCGGTGCTGACAGCGGAGGGCATCTACCACCGCCTTTTGCGGCTGAACCTGCCGGAGTATGAAATCGCCCAGCTCCAGCGGGCCTTTCTGGCGGACGACCATGGGCTCTGGGACCCGGAGCGGCAGGACGGTAAGGAGCAGAGCCGCCGCCAGGACCAGAAATGGCAAGACCTCTCCGGCAAGGCCCAGACGGGCCTGGAGACGGTCCTCTCCGACAAGGGGACCGGCGGCGAGGCCGTGCTGGAGCAGGTCCGGGCGGCCATCCGGGACGACGTGGACTACCGGGCGTTTCTCCGCCGCTTCGCCGCCCCCCGGGAGGTGGCGGCGGTGGATGGGGACGCCTTTGACTACGGCTTCTACTCCTACGGCCTCCGGCTTTACGGAAACATGCCCCTGGTGGAGCCGCCGGAAACCCGGGAGGAAAAGCGGATCGAGGATTTCGTCATCGCCGTGGACACCTCCATGTCCACCTCCGGGGAGCGGGTCCGGCAGTTCCTGGCCTGCACCTACGCGATTTTGCGGAGCGCGGGGACCTTTACCAGAAAAGTGAACATCCGCGTCATCCAGTGCGACGACCAAATCCGCTCCGACGATGTGCTTCACGATTTGGAGGACCTGCGGAATTATATGGAGAACTTCCGGCTCACCGGCGGCAGCGCCACGAACTTCCGCCCGGTATTCGACCATGTGGCANAGCTCCAGGAGGCGGGGGCNNTCACCAGCCTCCGNGGCCTTGTGTACTTCACCGACGGCATGGGAATTTACCCGGAAAAGCGGACGCCCTATGAAACGGCCTTCATCCTCCTGGGGGAGCCGCCGCTTTCCGTGAAAACGCCCCCCTGGGCCATCCGGCTGGTGCTGGAGGCCCCGGATTTGGACCGGNCGGCNGANNAACTGCCGGAGNAACTGGATCTGGACGAGCTGCCGGAGCTGTAAAGGAGGCACTATGCTGTCTGAAANCGTGAANCGGCGGAGCATCCGNGCCTATCTGCCCCAACCGGTTTCCAGGAANGATATCGAAACCGTGCTGCNAGCGGGGGCCCTGGCCCCCTCGGCAAAAAACCGCCAGCCCTGGCGGTTCACCGTGGCCCTTGCCAAGAAAAAGGCGGAAGCGCTGGCCGCCATGGCGCAGGGCCTGGAGGAGGAGCGCCGCCGCCCCCTCCTGCCGGAGAGCGCCCGGCATCTCGGCGGGGCAGTCCAAACGCTGGCCATCATGAAACAAGCCCCGGTTGTCATCTTCGTCACGAACCCCCTGGGCCAGGACCCGAGACAGACGCTGAACACAGACGAACGGGTCACCGAGCTCTGCAACGCCCAGTCCCTGGGCGCGTGCCTGGAGAATATGACCCTCCAGGCCACGGCGCTGGGTCTAGGCAGTCTTTGGATTTGCAACACCTATTTCGCCTATGACGCGCTGCGGGAATGGATCGGCGGGCCGGGAGCTCTCGCGGCGGCCATGGCCTTGGGGTACGCCGCCGGGAATCCGCCGCCCCGGCCCCGGAAGCCGCTGGAGGAGTTGGCCGAGTGGAGGGAGTAAGGGCCCGGGAAAAGGGCGGACACACAGGTCCGCCCCTATACAGGGTGTTCTACCGATAGAAGGGCCCTTACTTCCTTTTCTCTTTTGGACCGTGCAATGGACCAGCCGTCGCCAGCCGCCAATCCGCCCCGCCCGCAAGGGCGAGTACTATCTCCCCTCCCCTGCCGGGGAACCAGGAAGGAAACGCCATGAACATCAAACAAGCCAAACAGGAAATCACCAATACCTTAAAAGCCTACCTGGCCAAGGACCCCTTGGGGAATTATCTAATCCCCCCGGTCCGCCAGCGGCCCGTCCTGCTGATGGGCCCGCCCGGCGTGGGCAAAACCCAAATCATGGAGCAGGTGGCCGCCGAAACCGGCGTGGGCCTGGTGGCCTACACCATCACCCACCACACCCGCCAGAGCGCCGTGGGCCTGCCCTTCATCGAAACGCGGACCTACGGCGGGCAGATCTACTCCATCACCGAGTACACCATGAGCGAAATTCTGGCCTCCGTCTATGACCTGATGGAGAAAACCGGCCTCAAGGAGGGCATCCTCTTCCTGGACGAGATCAACTGCGTCTCGGAAACCCTGGCCCCCATGATGCTGCAATTCCTCCAGTGCAAGACCTTCGGCAACCAGCGCCTGCCGGAGGGCTGGCTCATTGCCGCCGCCGGAAACCCGCCGGAATACAACCGCTCCGTCCGGGATTTCGACGTGGTGACCCTGGACCGGGTGAAGCGCATCGACGTACAGGAGGACTTCGCCGTCTGGAAGGAGTACGCCCGGGCCAAGGGCATCCACGGGGCGGTGGTGTCCTATCTGGACATCAGGAAGGACCACTTCTACCGGGTGGAGACTACGGCGGAGGGCATCCAGTTCGCCACCGCCCGGGGCTGGGAGGATTTGAGCGAGCTGCTGACGGTCTATGAAACCCTGGGCCTCAAGGCGGACCGGGAGGTGGTGGGGCAGTATATCCAGCTTCCCCGCATCGCCCGGGACTTTGCCAACTATTTGGAGCTCTACGGCAAGTACCGGNAGATCTACCATGTGGACGACATCCTGACGGGAACCTGGAAGCCCATCACCGTCCGGGAGCTCCGGGCCGCGCCCTTCGACGAGAAGCTGTCCGTCATGGGGCTGCTCCTCTCCCGCCTCTCCGAGGCCGCCCGGGAGATCCGCCGCCGGGACAGCCTGTGCGAAAACCTCCACGCCGCCCTGACAAAATTCAAAGAGGCCCTGGCCGCCGGAGAGGACCCCCAGGCGGTCCTGGAGGCCCTGACTGGCGAACGCCGGGAAGCCCTGAAACGGGCCGGGAACGCGGGCCAGGGGGATAAACAGCGCCAGGCCCTGGCCCAGCTGGAAATCAACATCCTGGAGGACTACCGCCGCCGCCTCATTCAGGAGAACCCCGCCGATTCCGGGCTGGCCATGGCGGCGGTGCGGGGCTGGTTTGGGCAGGAAGTGGAAAAACGGGCCTCCCAGGCCCGGGAAGCCAAGGCGGAGCTGGATCACGCCTTCGCCTTTTTGGAGGAAACCTTCGGCCAGGGACAGGAGCTGGTGCTGTTCGTCACGGAGCTCACCGCCGGGCCGGACACCAGCTGGCTCATTGAGACCTTCGGCTGCGACGCCTATTTCCGTCACAACCGGGAGCTGCTGTTTGACGGCACCCGGCGCCGTATCCAGGAAGAAATTTTCGCCGCCAAGGCGGCGGAACAGGAGGAACAGCCATGACGGATGATTTGAAACGCATTGAGGCCGTACTGGACGAGAAGGTCCGCCCCGCCCTCCGGGCCCACGGGGGAGAGATTGCCGCGGACCATCTGGAGGACGGCGTGCTGTACGTGAAGCTGCTGGGCCAGTGCGCCGGGTGCCCCTCGGCGGACCTGACCAGCGAGACGATTGTGGAGGCGGAGCTCACCGCCGCCCTGCCGGAGCNGGTGCGGAAGGTGGCGGTAATTCAAACCGTCAGCGACGAGCTGTGGGAGCAGGCGAAAAAGCTCCTCCGGGACCACCATCTCTAAAAGGCCGTCATAAGCGTCCCCCTCCCCTCATAGTCTCTAGCAAACCGAACACATGGGAGGATGCTATGGACAACTTGCAGATGGACGAGAAGCTGGCCCGGCTCCGGCGCTGCCGCCGGGAGATGGACACGCTGAAAAAAGAGGCGGAGGCCATTGAGGAGGAAGTCAAGGCGGAGCTGGAAGCCCGGGGCGTGGAGCAGGTGGAGACGGCCCACTACAAAGTCTCCTGGAAATCCGTTTCCAGCACCCGGCTGGACGCCAAGGCCCTGAAAGCGGAGCGGCCGGAAATATACGAGCGCTACGCCGTCTCCGGCACCGCGAAGCGCTTTACCGTCACATGAAAGTGAAAGAACCCGCCCCGGCGGAAGGCCGGGGGTCATACCTTTTTATGCGGAACCTGTAAAAATTTGAGGAACTTGCGCTTTTCTCTTTACTTATGGGAAAACTGCCGCTATAATAGGGAAGGGAAACTTTGGGGCCCCGCAGACTGCGGGGCCCTTCTTTTCGCTGGCCGGAGGCGCTAATCCGCCGCCGTCAGGACCCCCGGGGCCGGACAGGCCCCCATCACCGGCTGGCCGCTGGCCGTGAGCAAGCGGAACGCCGCCCTATCTTTCGGGCGGCGGCGCGGGGAGGTTTCATTATGTCAAATTGCGCCATTGTGGGCATCAACTGGGGCGACGAGGGCAAGGGCCGTATGGTGGACCTGATCACCCAGGACTACGACGTGGTGGTCCGCTATCAGGGCGGCGGCAACGCCGGGCACACCGTCGTCAACGAAAAGGGCAGGTTCGCCCTCCATCTGCTGCCCTCCGGCATCTTCCGGGACGGCGTGGTCAACATCCTGGGCAACGGCGTGGCCCTGGACTGCGAGAGCCTGTGGAAGGAGATACAGGACGTCACCGCCCAGGGCGTGGCCATTACGCCGGACAACCTGATGGTCAGCGACCGGGCCTCTCTGCTGCTGCCCTGGCACCGGGATTTGGACGGCTTGGAGGAGGCCCGCCTGAAGGACAAGAAATACGGCTCCACCAAGCAGGGCATCGCCCCCTTCTACTCCGACAAGTTCCAGAAAAAGACCGTCATGGCCGGGGAACTCCTCTATCCGGGGCAGCTCCGCTCCCACCTGGAGGATCTGCTGGAGTGGAAGAACCTGACCCTGACCAAGGTCTACAACGCCCAGCCCTATACCATCGAGCAGCTGATGGACTACGTGGCGGACTACGGCGAGAAAATCCGCCCCTTCATCCGGGACACCGGCGCGTTTTTGCGCCAGGCCCAGGCGGAGAACAAGCGCATTTTGTTCGAGGCCCAGCTGGGCGCCCTTCGGGACCTGGACTACGGCATCTATCCCTACACCACCTCCTCCAACGCCGTGGCGGCTTACGCCCCGGTGGGCTCCGGCCTGCCCTCCGCCCGGATTGACGAGGTGATCGGCGTGGTGAAGGCCTACTCCTCCTGCGTGGGCGAGGGTCCCTTCACCTGCGAGTGGTTCGGCGAAGAGGCGGAGAAGCTCCGCCAGGCCGGAAATGAGTATGGCGCGAAGACGGGCCGTCCCCGCCGGGTGGGGCCCATCGACATCGTGGCCACCCGCTACGGCGTCCAGTGCCAGGCGGCGACGAACATCGCCCTGACCAAGCTGGACGTGCTGAGCTATCTGGATAAAATCCCCGTCTGCGTCCGCTATGAGCTGGGCAGCCAGCAGACGGACCGCTTCCCCTTCCCCGCCCTGCTGGCGGAGGCGAAGCCGGTGGTGGAGTATATGGACGGCTGGGGCTGCGACATCTCCGGCGTGCGGACCTGGGAGGACCTGCCGGAGGCCGCCCGGAAATATGTGGAATATATCGAGAAGGAAATCGGCTGCCGCATCGGCTACGTGTCCGTAGGCCCGGAGCGGGACGCCATCATCATCCGCTGAAGGAGGCCCCATGAGTAAAGACCGCTATGAATCCCCCCTCTCCTCCCGCTACGCATCAGAGTTCATGCTGAACCTCTTCTCCGCCGAAAAGCGCACCCAGACCTGGCGGCGGCTGTGGGTGGCCCTGGCCCGGGCGGAGCATGAGCTGGGCCTCCCCGTGACGGCGGAGCAGGTGGCGGAGCTGGAGGATCATCTCACCGACATCGACTTCGACCTGGCCGCGGCCCGGGAAAAGGAAGTCCGGCACGACGTGATGGCCCATGTATACGCCTATGGCAAGGCCGCGCCCTCGGCGGCGGGCATCATCCACCTGGGGGCCACCAGCTGCTATGTCACAGACAACGCGGACCTCATCCTCTACCGGGAGGGCCTCCGGTATCTGCGGAAGGGGCTGACCGCCCTGCTGGGAAATCTGGCCGCGTTCGCCCGGCGGTACGCGGATACCCCCACCCTGGGCTACACCCATTACCAGCCCGCCCAGCTGGTCACGGTGGGCAAGCGGGCCACCCTCTGGATGCAGGATTTCCTGGCGGATTTGGAGGAGCTGGACTTTGTGCTGGAGAACCTGAAATTCCTGGGCTGCCGGGGGACCACCGGCATCGAGGCCAGCTTCATGGACCTCTTTGAGGGGGACGGGGCGAAAATCGACGAGATGAACCGTCGGATCGCCGGGGAGTTCGGCTTTGAGAAGACCTTCCCTGTCTGCGGCCAGACCTATCCCCGGAAGGTGGACAGCCGGATTTTGAACTGCCTTTCCTCCGTGGCCCAGAGCGCCTACCGGATGGCAAACGACATCCGCCTGCTTCAGCACGACCGGCAGGTGGAGGAGCCTTTCGAGAAGAACCAGATCGGCTCCTCGGCCATGGCCTATAAGCGCAACCCCATGCGCTGCGAGCGCATCTGTTCGTTGTCCCGCTACCTGATGGCGGACGCCATGAACGCCCCCATGACCGCCTCCGTTCAGTGGCTGGAGCGGACCCTGGACGACTCCGCCAACCGGCGCATCTCCATGCCGGAGGGCTTCCTCTGCGCCGACGCGATCCTGCGCCTTTGCCGGAACGTCACCGACGGGCTCCATGTCAACGAGAAGGTGGTGGAGCGGGCGGTGCGGGAATATCTTCCCTTCATCGCCACGGAAAACCTGATGATGGAGGGGGTCAAGCGGGGCGGCAACCGGCAGGAGCTCCATGAAATCATCCGCACCTGCTCCATGGCCGCCACGGCCAGGATGAAGGAGGGCGAGCCCTGCGACCTGCTGGCCCGTCTGGCGGCGGAGCCCGCTTTCGCCATGACGGAGGCGGAGATGGAGGCCGTGCTGGACCCGAAGCTCTACACCGGCCGCTGCGCCGCCCAGGTGGAGGCGTTCCTGGAGGGGATTGCCCCCCTGCTGGCCGGGGCGGAGAGCGGGGACACCCCTGAAATCAATGTTTGAGAAATTTTCCGGCTCTTTCCTGCGGATAAATGGAGGGCCCGGTGTAACGCCGGGCCCTCCTGTTTGTCATTCCACGTCGTACAGGGAATCCAGCACCAGCCAAACCTGGGAGAATGGCCGCATGAGGTTCCAGAACCCCGCTCCCTGGAAGCCGTATTCGGCAACGAGGCGAAGCTTGGCGTCCATGCTCCGGGCGTCCTCGAACCAGACCTCGTGGGCGGTTCCCCCGGCGTCGGTGTAGCGGAAGAACGGGGACTGGGCCGTTTCGTCGTACTGGATGGGTACGCCGTATTGAATGGCCAACTCAATGGCCCGCTGGTTGGAAATGGACTGGGCCCGGGTTTCCCCCTGGATAAAGGGCAGTGGCCAGTCATAGCCGTAGTTGGGTATGCCCAGGAAGATTTTTTCCGCGGGGATTTCCGTGACGGCGTAGTCCAGCACCGCCCGGACGTTGGGGAGGGGCGCGACCGCCATGGGCGGGCCGTAGGTATACAAACCATGTTGTTTAAAGTAATCCACACTCTGCCATAGATGACTGCGCGGATATCCCGTTCATGGCGCGGCGATTAAATCACCACCAAAATCCGCTGCCGGAAAAAGCGGAGGGCTGAAACCCCAATGTCATTAAATTAAGGATTTCCCGCACCTGAAAAAAGCGCCCACCACCTTTTGAAAATGCAAAAGGTAGTGGGCGCTTTTTCATAGCCTACATATTGCCAAGACGGCGAAAGCTGCCCGGCTTTACTTCCCCGTAGCGCGGTGCAGGAAAGTTACAATCTGCCCACGAGTACAGGTTTCGCTGGGGGAGAAATTACCGCCGCCTGTTCCGCTGGTGATTTCGTTCTCTACCGCCCATGCTACAGCCTGCGCATAGTCCGCATTGGCAGGAACATCGGTAAAGCTAGCTTTGTTGGTAGACGCGGGGCTTCCCACCGCTTCCCACATGTATTCCATCGTCATGGCGCGGGTACAGTCGGTATTTGCGCCAAAAGTGGAACTGGACACCAAACCCTTTTCAGCGGCTCACAGAGCGGACTTATAGAAGTAGTCGGCGGGTTTAATATCCGTGAAGGGGTTAGCCGCTGTTGGATCCGGTGAGCCGTTAGCGCGCCACAGGAAGGTCAGGATCTGCGCCTTACTGCAGGTCGTGCTGGGGGAGAACGTGGTCTTGCTGGTGCCGGCGGTAATGTTGTTTTCCACCGCCCACAGAACAGCGTCTGCGAAGTAGTCACTTTTCTTTACATCGGTGAAAACGAGTTCATTAAATGTTCCATTTTTGAAATTATAATGTATTGTAGCATTCTTTAGAGAATTATTTCCATCTCCGCTGTTATCAATTTGAATTGAAGTCCACTGTGAGTCTTGCCTCCGTAATACACATCTTTCAAACTGTTACTACCACCAAACGCTTCCCGCCCGATACTAATAACACTGACTGGAATCGTGACGCTGGTCAGGTTTTTACATGCGGCAAATGCCCCATCGCCAATATTGCGGGTGTTGTTCGAAAGCGTCACACTGTTCAAATCGTAGCCGTTGAACACCGCGTTTCCAATGGATGAGACGTTCTCCGGTATCGTAATGTCCTTATCTCTGCCCTGATAAGCGAGAAGAACCCCATTCACAGTGGCAAAGTCACCCAAGTTTCCCAGCCAAGGAGTCTTCCAAAACTAATATGTTCCAATATCCGTGAGGTTGCTGGGGATATTTACTGTCGTCAGATTTTTGCAATTGTAAAAGGACATGGTCCCAATTGTAGTAACGCTGGGGGGAATCGTAACTTCCTTCAAAAAGTCACAGTCATTGAACAGGCCGGAGGAAATTCTCTTAACAGAGTTTGGAATTACTACTTTGCTGGCTGTGCCGTCGTAAGATAACAACACACCATCATCTGAAATAAGGAAGTCGTTCTCCGCTGCAGAGGCGGGGACAACTGAACCAAGACCAAGAGCAAGGGTCAGTGCAAGGGATAATAGTTTCTTCTTCATACATTTTCTTCCTCTCAAATTTAATTTCCAGCGAAGCCCCGAAAGGCGGGCGGGGAATGTGCCCCCGCCCGGGGCTTTCGTCGGAAACACAAAGAGCGGGACCGAGTTTTTAACCTCAGCCCCGCCCTGATAAATCATGCAACGCACACTATTTCCCGAATCCGGCCTTGAAAACCCGTGCCGGTTTGGGTATAATAGCCCCGTGGTGTAGTTCAAGACTACTGTGCTGAGTGGTTAGGTCACTCGTACAGGGCTACGGGGTGGTGCTACACCCCGTAGCCTACCGCTTTTGTGTCTCCGAGGTTATTTTAACCTATCGAGGAAGAAATTGCAAGGGCGTGTTCGGGAAAAGTCTGTAAAAACGGACTTTCCCGCTTTTTTATCGACATTTCCTCGGCTTGTCGATTTTTTCAGCAGTATTTTGAGGTTCTTGCGGTTTTTGACAAGAACCGCTCATTTTTACATCATGGGCAGGACTTGTTGAAATTTAGATTTTTCCTTAAGGAAGCACTGATTAAAGCCGGTAAAAGCCAGGCAAACAGACGAAGGTAATGGAAACGACCAATAAAGGGCCATATTG
>NZ_CAJMXG010000068.1:0-13792 GCF_905219725.1 Oscillibacter sp. CU971 | reverse complement strand
CTCCACAATTGCCAGGGTTGACGGGGACGGGCCGCCGAGGGCGGCGGCCCCTGCGGTGCACGTTATTTGAACATATGGATTATCTCAATTTCCAGGCCAGGTCGGAGAGGAACAGGTCGTGCTCCAGGCTCTCCACCGTGGTGTCCTTGGTGATGTGGACAAACTCGATATCCAGCATGTTGGCCCAGTCCTTCATCTGCTCCGCCGTTACGTCATAGCTGAGGACCGTATGGTGGGCTCCTCCGGCGGTGATCCAGCACTCCACGCCGGTGGTGAGGCTGGGCTCCGCCTGCCACATGACACGGGCAACAGGCAGATTGGGCATGGGCAGGATGGGCTTGACGCAGTGGATATCCTGGCAGATCAGCCGCAGGCGGCCCCCCATGTCGATGAGGCTGACCACAATGGCGTCGCCCTCCTTGCCCTCGAACACCAGCCGGGCCGGGTCCTCCCGGCCGCCGATGCCCAGGGGATGAACCTCAATCCGGGGCCGGTCCGCCGCCACGGAGGGGCAGACCTCCAGCATGTGGGCGCCCAGGCNGTACTCCTGGCCCTTCACCAGATGGTAGGTGTAGTCCTCCATGAAGGCGGAGGCTCCGTTGCCGCCCTCGCCCATGGCTTTCAGGATAGTGGTCATAGCGGAGACCTTCCAGTCGCCCTCGCCGCCGTAGCCGTAGCCCAGGGCCATCAGGTGCTGGGAGGCAAGGCCGGGAAGCTGCTTCATGCCCCAGAGGTCCTGGAAGGTGTTGGAGAAGGCCAGACAGCCCTCGGCATCCAGCATCTTTTTCATGNCGATCTCTTCCCGGGCCTGATAGCGGACGGTTTCCAGATCATCGGTCGCGAAATCGTAGCTGGCCTTATAAGTTTCCATCAGGGCGTCGACCTCGGCCTCGGTGACCCCGTCCATCACCTTGACCAGGTCGCCAACAGCCCAGGTGTTCACCTGCCAGCCCAGCTTGGCCTGGACCTCCACCTTGTCGCCTTCGGTGACGGCCACTTCCCGCATATTGTCTCCAAAGCGCATGACCTTCATGGACTTGGAAACGGCCACGCCCACGGCGGCCTTCATCCAACTCCCGATGCGGGCCTGAACCTCCTCATCCTGCCAGAACCCGGCGATGACCTTCCGCGGCTTTCTCAGACGGGCCCCGATGAAACCGTGTTCCCGGTCGCCATGGGCGGCCTGGTTCAGGTTCATGAAGTCCATGTCGATCTCCTCGTTGGGGATCTCCCGGTTGTACTGGGTGGCAAAGTGGCACCAGGGCTTCCGGAGGTCCGCCAGGCCGTTGATCCACATCTTGCTGGGGCTGAAGGTATGGCACCAGGTAATCACTCCGGCGCAGGAATCCTCGTAATTGGCCTCTTTGCAGACCTGGGCAATTTCCTGATTGGTCTTGGCGGTAACCTTATAGACCAGGGGATAGGGCAGGACGGCGCTCAGCTTTTCCGCCATCTCGGCGACCCGGGCGGCCACGGTGTCCAGCACCTCGGGGCCATAGAGGAACTGACTGCCGACAACAAACCAGAACTGATACTGTTTCATGGATTTTCCTCCTTACAGATGTTCCACAGCGGCCCGCTCCACCTCGAGCAGAGCCTTGTACCGCCGGATGTATGTGTTGAAGCCCTCCGCCAAGGCGGCGCTGGGCTGAACGGTGGTCCCGGCGGAGCCGGCGAAGACCCGTTTGCCCCGGAAATCCTCCAGGCGCTCGCCCTCCGCTTTTCGCAGCATATAAGCCGCCAGCAGGGCCATGCCGTAGGGGCCTCCCTCTCCCGCCGTCTCCATGCAGGCAACGGGGGCGCCGCAGGCGGCGGCCAGGTAGCTTTGTCCCACCACCGGCGTTTTGAACAGGCCGCCGTGGCCCGTCAGGGAGTCAATGGCCACCCCCTCTTCCGCCAGAATATCCATGCCGATCTTCAAGGTGGACATGGTGGCGTAGAGCTGGGCCTTAAAGAAGTTCGCCAGGGTGAAATTTGCCTCCGGCGTCCGGNCTGCCAGGGGACGGCCCGCGTCCATATGGGTGACGCCCTCCCCGGCCAGGTAGTTGCACACCAGCACGCCGCCGCAGTCCGCTTCCCCTTCCAGGCTCTNTTCATAGAGCTTGGTGTACAGCTCGCCGGAGTCGGGATTCGCGCCGAACAAACGAGCCGCCTCCCCCAGGACGTTTACCCAGGCGTTGGTGTCGTTGGTGCAGTTGTTGCAGTGGACCATGGCCACCGGGGCGCCGGCGGGGGTGGTCACCAGGTCAATCTCCTCATAGACCTTCTCAAGGGGCTTCTCCAGAACGACCATCGAGAAAATGGAAGTTCCGGCGGAGACGTTGCCCGTCCGGGGGGCCACGGCATTGGTGGCGGTCATGCCGGTGCCCGCGTCTCCCTCCGCCGGGGCGAAGGGGATTCCCGGGACCAGCAGACCATCCAGCAGGGCCGCGCCGGATTCCGTGAGCATCCCGGCGGACTCTCCCGCCGTCAGCACCTTCGGGAGGAGATTCTCCAGCTTCCAGGGCAGGGCCTCCACCTTCGGCAGGGCGCTGAATTTCGCCAGCATCCCGGCGTCATACCCCAGGGCGGCGCTGTCGATGGGAAACATGCCGCTGGCCTCCCCCACTCCCACGGCGTTCACGCCTGTAAGCATGTAGTGGACATAGCCCGCCAGGGTAGTAATGTGGGCGATTTGGGGAACGTGGGCTTCTCCGTTCAGCACCGCCTGATAGAGGTGGGCGATGCTCCAGCGCTGGGGGATGTTAAAGCCGAACAGCTCCGTCAGCTCCGCCGCCGCCGGGCCGGTAATGGTGTTCTGCCAGGTGCGAAAGGGGGTCAGAAGCTTCCAGTCCTTGTCGAAAGCCAGATAGCCGTGCATCATGGCGGACACGCCCATGGCGGCGATGTCCTCCCGGCCCTCCACCTGGGACAGGGCTGTTTTCAGCCCTGTNCAGACCTCCTCCAGGGGGTAGGTCCAAACGCCGTTTTTATAGCGGGAGGCCCAGGTGTAGTCCCCGGAGGAGACGGGCTGAAACCCCTCGTCGATAGTCATGGCCTTGATGCGGGTGGAGCCCAGCTCAATGCCCAAACAGGTTTTCATCTCGTTCCCTCCTTACTGCTTGGCGGTATTCTTCCGCAAAAGCACGATGCTTTGAATCACCAGGAACAAACAGAGCATAGCCGCCACGGTGATGTTGGACCACCACGCCTCGTCAAAGCCCAGGNAGNAGACGATGCGCTTGATGGTGTTCAGGCTCAGGACGCCGAAGAAGGTGCCCGCCACGTTGCCCACGCCGCCGGTGAGCAGGGTCCCGCCGATGATGGAGGAGGCGATGGCGTTCATTTCGTCTCCCGCGCCGTTGGCCACGTCGCCGCTTCCCACATGGAGGAAGTAGAGGATGCCGCCCAGCCCCGCCAGAAGGCTGCACAGGATATGGGCCAGGAATTTGGTCCGGCGCACGTTGATGCCCAGCATGTTGGCACTCTGGTTGTTGCCGCCCACGGCGTAAAAGCTGCGGCCCAGCTTCGTCCAGCGCAGGAGGCAGAAGAGAAGCACCACCGCCAGCAGGGCAATGACCACGCCCACCTCCACATAGGCCGGGATGTACTGGCCCAGCTTATTGGGGGCACCTAGGCCGGGAACGGTGATACGGGTGTCCTTTACCGCCAGGAAGCCCTCGTTGGTCACCCGGATAGGCTCCTTGCTGACGATGGTGGTCATGCCCTTGGCGAAGAACATGCCCGCCAGAGACACGATGAAAGGCTGAATCTCCAGATAGGCAACAAGATACCCCTGGACCAGCCCGAAGGCCAGGCCGATGCCAAGGCCGATGAGAAGGACCGTGAGGACGCTGCCGCCCTGCTGCTCCAGATTCACCGCGCCGGCCATGCACACCAGGCTTGTGACCGCGCCCACGCTGATGTCGATTCCCCCTGTGATCATGACGATGCTCATGCCGCAGGACAAAACGATCAAGGAGGCGTTGTTGTTCAGGATGTTTAGGAAGTTGTGGGGCTTGGTGAAGCCGCCGCCCAGAAACACAACGGCGGACAGATACAGGGCGAAGAAGACCAGGACCGTGATGGTGAGCAGCAGATTGGTATCGCTCATAGACGCCCGGGCCTTGATCCGTCCCTGCTTGTCAACGGCAATTCCTTTCGGCATGTCAGGACACCTCCTTCGCAGCCTTGACAGGCGCTTTTTTCATGCTGGAGAGCTTCTCCCGCACCACCGGGGCGCTGAGCACCACCAGCAGGATGACCACCACCGCCTTGTAAGCGGGCAGGNCTGTGGAGGGCACCTCATACTAGTAGAGCGTGGTGGTGAGGAACTGGATGACATAAGCGCCCAGGATGGAGCCGTAGATGTTGAACTTGCCGCCGGAGAGGGCGTTGCCGCCCAGGGCCACCGCCAGGATGGCGTCCATCTCGATGTTTTCCGCGATGCGGGAGTAATTGATGGAGCCGCTGCGGCTGACCCGGATGAAGCCCGCCACCGCCACGCATACGCCCAGAATCACATAGGTGAGCAGCTTAATGAGCTTGGGGTCCAGGCCGTTGAGGCGGGAGGAATTGGCGTTGATGCCCACAGACTGGGTGTAGAGCCCCAGAGTGGTGAATTTCAGCACCAGCCAGAACAGCAGAATCACAAACGCGGTGATAAAAATAGGCGTGGNGACAGGGNTGCCNGGCAGGAAGCTCCCCGCGTATTTGAAGGAGATGTCGTTCATAATGGGCAGCTGGTTATTATTGATCCAGGCGGCAATGGAGCGGCCGGCCGTGAACATAATCAAGGTAGCCACCATGGGCTGAATCTTGAAGTAGGCCACCAGGGCGCCGTTGAACGCGCCGAACAGGGCGGTTACCACGATGCCGATGAGGACGGCCAAAAGCAGCGGCATCTGGAGGGTATCGGCGGTAACCTGCCCGCCGCAGACCATCCGCAAAATGACGCTTCCCGCAATGGCCATCGTCGCACCCACGGAGATATCCTGTCCGCCGGAGGAGGCGGTCACCAGGGTCATGCCGATGGCCAGAATCACCAGCTCCGAGGCGTTGTCCAGCACGGAGATGATGTTCCCGCTGAGCACCGGGTTGCCCAGGCTGTTCTCCTTGATGGAGACGGCGAAGAAGGACGGGTCGGCAATCAGATTAAACAACACCAGCAGGGCCAGCGCCGCAAAGGGGATAAAGAGCTGCTGCCGGACAAGCCGCTTGAAAAGGCTCTCACCGGGCTGCTTCAATTTGGTCTCGGGGTTCTTTACCGGCGTCATCATTCGTCACCTCCCGCAATGGTCGCCATAATCTTTGTCTGGGTGAGGTCCTCTCCCGAAAGCTCGCCCACCGCCTTCCGGTCCCGCATGACGATGAGGCGGGAGCAGGTGCGCAGCATCTCGTCGATCTCCGAGGAGATGAAGGTGGCGCTGGTACCCTTCTCCGCCAGCCGCAGGACCAGCTTTTGAATCTCGATTTTTGTGCCGATGTCGATGCCCCGGGTGGGTTCGTCCAGAATCAGGTATTTGGGGTCCGTGAGAAGCCACCGGGCCAGGATGCACTTTTGCTGGTTGCCGCCGGAAAGGGACTTGATGGGAGTATCCGCCGAGGCGGTCTTGATCTCCAGGAGCTTGATGTAATTGTCGGCGAAGGCCTCCGCCTGGGCCCGGGAAATGGGCCGGAAGAAGCCCTTCATCACCTGATAGGCCAGGATGATGTTCTCCCGGACGGAGAGGTCGCCCACAATGCCGTCGCCCTTGCGGTCCTCGGGCAAGTAGCCGATGCCAAGCTTCATGGCGTCCAGCGGCTTTTTGATTTTGACCTCTTTGCCGTCCATTTTCACCGTGCCGCCGGTGACGTGGTCCGCGCCGAAAATGGCCCGGACGCACTCGCTGCGGCCGGAGCCCAGCAGTCCGGTGAAGCCGTTGACCTCCCCCCGGCGGATGGAGAAATCAAAGGGCTTGATGCCCGCGCTGCTGCAAAGGCCCTGCGCCTCCAGCACGGGAGCGCCTTCTCNGCTGATCGCCTCGCCGCCGGACTCGCCCTTGATGTCGGCCATGTCGTCCAGCTCCTTGCCCAGCATTTTGCTGACCAGCTGGACGCGGGGCAGGGCCTCAATGACGTACTCGCCCACAAGCTGGCCGTCCCGGAGGACGGTGATCCGGTCGCAGACCTCGTAGACCTGCTCCAGGAAGTGGGTGACGAAAATGATGCCCACGCCTTTCGCCCGCAGATCCCGCATGAGGCCGAAGAGCTTCTGCACCTCCTGTTCGTCCAGGGAGGAGGTGGGTTCGTNCAGAATCAGCNCCTTGCACTCCATATCCACCGCCCGGGCAATGGCCACCATCTGCTGCACGGCGATGGAGCAGGTCCCCAGCTGCTGGGTGGGGCTGGCGGGAATGCCCAGGGACTCCAGGATCTTTCCCGCGCCGCTGTTCATCTTCCTCCAGTTGGTGACCGCCCCTTTTGTGCGGCCGATATACATGTTCTCCGCTACGCTCAGGTTGGGACACAGGGTGATCTCCTGATACACCGTGCTGATGCCCGCGTTCTGGGCGTCCTGGGGGGAGCGGATGACTGCGGGCCCGTCCACGCCCTCAATGTGGACCTCCCCGCCATCCTTGGGGTACACGCCGGTCAGCACCTTGATGAGCGTAGATTTTCCCGCGCCGTTTTCTCCCATCAGCGCGTGGATTTCCCCCTTCCGCAGGGTGAAATCCACATCCTGAAGGGCGCGCACGCCGGGGAAGTACTTGCAGATGCCCCGCATTTCCAATACCGCGCCTTCCTGCATAGGGATTCGCCTCCATTCTTCAAATCGACAAGCGGCACGCGGCGCGGCTGCCATGCCGCGCCGCGTGCCGGGTCACGTGATGTTACGATTCGGACTATTTGAAATCAGGTGCCGTAGGTGTCCACATCGGCCTGGGTGAGGGTATCGCAGTCGAAGCCCTGCTCGGGGGTGTAGATAATCTTCTGAGCGGGGGCATTGCCGGCGGCCAGGTCCTTGATGATGCCGTCGACCGTGTCCGCCTGGAGGGGGTTGCACAGGCCCATGTAGTTCCAGCTGCCCTCCAGCACCGCCTCAAAGGCCCACTTGTCGCTGTCGAAGCCCATGACGATGACATCTCCGTCCTTGCCGTGGGTGATGCCCGCGGCGTCCAGAGCGGCCACGGCGCCCCGGGCCATGCCGTTGTTTTCCGCGTAGATCACATTGAAGGGTTTGCCGGAGTCAATCACGGACTGGGTGATGGTGCGGGCGGTGGCCTCGTCCCAGTCGGCGGTCTGCTGGGTCACATAGTTCCAGTTCCCCTCGGCGGCGACCTTCTCGTCCAGAGCGCCGGTGCGGCCNAGCTGGGCGTCGGAACCCATGTGGCCCTGGATGTGGATGATGTTGTACTCGTCCAGGCCCTGGGCGGCCAGCCAGTCCACGGCGGTCTTGCCCTCGGCGGGCATGTCGGAGACGACGGCGGCTACGTACATGCTCTCGTCAGCTTCCAGCATACGGTCGAAGAGGATGACCTGGGTGCCGGCGGCCTGGGCGTCCTGAAGGACGGTGTCCCAGCCGGTGGTGGAGGCGGGGGAGAGGAGCAGGAAGTCCACCTCGTCCTGGACCATCTGCTGGGCGGTAGCGATTTGCTGGGCCGCGTCGTTGTTGTTGTAGAAGGTGGCCTTGTAGCCGTTTTCTTCGGTGAAGGTCGCCCGCATGGCCGCGTCGTTGGCGGTCCGGTATCCGGATTCATTGGGGTCGTTGTTGATGACGCCGACGGTGATCAGCTCGCCGGAGGCGTCGGCGGGCTCCTGGGCGTCGGAGCCGGTATCCGCCGGGGCAGAGCTGCCGCTGTCGGCGGGAGCGGAATCCCCGCCGCCATTGCCGCCGCCGCAGGCGGCCAGAGCCAAAACCATGCACAGGGTCAGCAGGAGACAAAAGACTTTCTTCATAACCAATTCCTCGCTTTCAAATTTTGGGTTCGCGCCGGACGGCCGTCCGGTTTCCGTAACTGCATTAAAAACGATTCCTCTCGCAAAGTCAATACGTTTTTGGTCATTATACCCACTTTTGTATGAGTAAATAGGACAAATTTTATACATTGTGACAGATAGTGATACAAATTTTGATCTTTTCGGAGAAACAATTTCTCTTTAAGTTGAAAATTTTATGATTTGTCTTATAGATTCGTTTGTTTTCTTCTGATTTTCAAAAGAGCAGGGCAAATTTTTTCCTCCGGCAGATTGCCCAACTTTCAAAAAACAGTTGATTTTCTTTTGGTAAAAGGTAAAAAATTTTGCCCGCCAAACCGGAGTCCGACAGACGCGGCAAAAGAATTTGTGTTTTCTTTTGAACAAAGCGACAAAGTTCCAAAAAGTATCAACCTTTATTTTGGGCAGATTACCATTGACTCTTGGTATAATAAAAGCAATCCATGACGGGAGGAGGCGCAGGCATGGCGGCAAAATACCAGCTTCTGGCAGACAAGCTCCGGGAGGAGCTGGCCCGGAACAGCGGGCGGCCCGGATATAAGCTGCCCACAGAGCAGGATCTGAGCCGCCAGTACCATCTAAGCCGCCAGACCGTCCGCCACGCCCTGTCCCTCCTGGAGGAGGAGGGGCTGATCCAACGGCGGCAGGGCAGCGGCTCCTATGCCACCGGCCTCCTTCCCGGGGCGGCGCCCCGGCAGATCGCCGTGGTGACCTCCTTCCTGGACGATTACATATTCCCCGCCATTCTCCACGACGCCTCAGACGTCTTCTCCAGACAGGGCTACTCCACCGCCGTCTACGCCACGGAAAACCGGGTNAGCGCGGAGCGGGAAATCCTCCTCCGCCTGCTGGAAGAGCCGGTGAGCGGCCTTCTGGTGGAGGGTTCCAAAACCGCCCTGCCCACCCCGAACGCCGACCTCTACCAGCGCCTTCTCCAGACGGGCACGCCCNNCGTCTTCCTCCACGGCGCTTACGCCGGACTGGAACGGGTTCCCTGTGTGTCGGACGACAATTACGGCGGCGGCTATCAGCTGGTCCGCTACCTGGCGGGACGGGGCCACCGGGAAATCGCCGGGATTTTCAAGAGCGACGACGTACAGGGCCCCCAGCGCTACCATGGAGCCGTCTCCGCCCTCCGGGACGCGGGGCTGTCCATTCAGGACGGGCGCTTCGCCTGGTACGATACCGAAGACCGCCGCCATCTTTTGGAGAAGCGGGACGGACGCTTAATGACCGATTTTCTCCAGAAACGGCTGGAGGATGCCACAGCGGTAATCTGCTACAACGATGAAATCGCCTATCACCTGATCCAAGCCCTGNTGGAGGCGGGCCGCCGGGTGCCGGAGGATGTGGCGGTGGTCAGCTTCGACAACAGTTACCTCAGCCAGCTGGGCCCCGTGCCTATCACCTCCCTCAGCCACCGCAGCCGCATGGGCCGGGTGGCGGCGGAGCAGATGATCGGCCTTCTGCTGGGCGAGGCGGCCCGGTCGAAATCCCTGGAATGGGNACTGGTGGCGCGAAGCAGCGGATAATTGGACAAAAGGGCCGGGAACGGATGCTGGCATCCGTTCCCGGCCCTTTCTCAGTATTCCCGGCTTTCAATCAGCGCCTTGGTCAGGTTCTCCGNGGTNAAGGTTTGTTCCTCCACATAAGAATGCTTANCCGGCGTTCGGCCCGCCTCCATGTCCTGGATCACCGTCTCCACCAGCGGCCCCAGGAGGGGGTTGCACTCCACCGCCAGGGCGATCCTTCCGTTCAGGCACTCCGCCAGCGCCCCCCGGGTGGCGTCGAAGGTGATGACGCTCACGCCCTCCCGGCCGCAGGCATATCCCCGTTCCTCCAGGGCCTGAAGGGCTCCAAAGGCAATGTTGTCGTTCTCGCAGTAGACCACGTTGATATCCCCGCTCCCNGGCAGGGAGGAGAGGTATTCCGTCATGACCTCATAAGTTTTGGCCTGGGTGAAATCCCCGTCCAGCTGGGTCAGCAATTCCCAATTCTCGTGAGCCTCCACGGCCTCTTCCAGCGCCGCCGTGCGGCCAAGCTGGGCGGTAGAGCCCAAGGTTCCTTGAATGTGGATGATGCGGACAGGGCNCTCCGCCTCCCGAAAGGCGTCCTCCATCCAGGCGGCGGCCAGCCTCCCCTCCTTTAAAAAGTCGGAGCCAATGTGGGCGGCATAGAGGCTCTCGTCTCCCACGTCCGCCATGCGGTCCACTAAAATGACGGGGATCTCCGCCTNCTTCGCCTCTTGGAGCACGGAGTCCCAGCCGCTTTCGCTGATGGGNATCAGGACGATATAGTCCACCTGCTGCTGAATAAATTTTCGGATGGCGGTAATCTGGTTTTCCTGTTTCTGCCGGGCATCCTCGAACAGGAGGCGGTAGCCGCGCTCCTCGGTGAACACCGCCTTCATCGACTCGGAATTCGCCACCCGCCAGTCGGACTCCGCCCCTACCTGGCACATGCCGATGACCGTCAGGTCCTCATTGGACGAATCGCCCTGGGGATTCATCCCGGCTCCGCAGGCGGAGCCGAATAAAAGGCTCAAAGCCAGCAGCGCCGTCAGGAACGCGCGTTTCATGCTTCCTCCTTTCCCCGGCGGGGAATCCGCACCGTCACGGTGGTTCCCGCGCCCTCCCGGCTGGAAAGCGTCAGCCCATAGGGCGGGCCGAACAGCAGCCGCAGCCGCTCGTGGACGGTCACCAGGCCGAAGCCCACCCGTTCCCCCTTCTCAATCGCCCGGTTCAGCTCCTCCAGCCGCGCCGCGGTCATCCCAGCGCCGTCGTCCGTAATCTGGAGGAGCACGGCCGCTCCCTCCGCCTGGCTGGCAATGCGGATGCAGCCCCTGCCCCGCTTGCGCTTGATGCCATGGTACAGGGCGTTTTCCACCAGGGGCTGGAGGGTCAGCTTGGGCAGGCGCGTCTCCCGCAGGGCGGGGTCCATCCGGATGGTGTAGTCCAGGATGTCCTTGTAGCGGGCCTGCTGGATTTGAAGATAGCTGCGGACATGCTCCTCCTCCTCCCCCAGGGTGATGATATCCTCCCCCCGGCTGAGGGAGTGGCGGAAGAAGTTGGAGAGGTCGGAAACCATCTCCACCGCCGCCTGGGGCCGGTTCGCCTCAATGAGCCAGATGATGGTATCCATGGTGTTGTATAGAAAATGGGGATTGATTTGGGCCTGGAGCAGCGCCAGCTCCGCCTTGCGGAGGCTTGCTTGTTTCTGAGTAGTCTCCTGGATTTGGGCGTTGAGCCGGGCGATCATCTGCTCCATGCCCTCGCTGAGGGTCCGAATCTCATAGGTTTCCGAGCGAACCGGCTCCCGGACCGTCAGGTCGCCTCCGATAACGTCCTCCGCCCGGCGGCTCAGGTCCACCACCGGCTGGGCCACGGAGCGGCTCAAGTGGACGCTGTAGCGGACCAGCAGCGCGATCAATACGGCGGACAGGAGCAGCACCAGCAGAATTTCCGCCGCCATCTGCCGGGAAATCTGCTGCTGGAGCAGGTTCAGCTGCACCGACTCATAGTAGAGGTAGTTGTACATATATTCCTGAATCAGGGCGGTGAGGACGTAGACGTTGTTTTCCAGCTGCATCTGCCGGCTGTCATAGCTTTGGGTTTGCTCAATCTGGTAGATCTTCTCCTCCAGATTTTCGCACAGGTCCAGCACGCTGGTGACGNCCTGGAGGCTGTCCTTCTGGCTGGTGCTGTCCAGCAGGTCCTTCGCCAGGGCCTGGGCGTCCTGAACCTCCTGGATGGGCAGGCCCTCGGAATACCGGCTTTCGATGACGTAATAATACATCTTGAGATCGATGTTTTCCTTGAAATCCTGGTTGAACTCCGAGGTGGTGGTCACATTGTAGAGGAGGTTTTTGTACTGGCTGTTGTAAACCAGCGCCAGCGCCAGTGTCACCGCCAGGACCGCCGCCATGAAGCTGCAGGACACCACCGCCATGCGGCGCATCCGGCTCTGGATGGAATCCGGGCGGCTCATGAGCGCTTTCCTCCCCGGTAATCCCGGGGCGTGCAGCCCTGGGTCTTTTTGAACAGGAAGCTGAAATAATGGGGGTCCTTATATCCCACCGCCGCCGCCACCTCGCCGGAGCGCTTGTCCGTGGTGCGGAGCAGCTCCTTGGCCCGGTCCATCCGTTTCCCGGTGACATATTCGGTGAAGGTGGCCCCGATCTCCTGGCTGAACACCGCCGAGAGGTAGTTGGCGGAGATGTTCACCTCCCGGGCTACCTGGTTCAAGGAGAGGGATTCCTCGGTAAAGTGGTTGTCAATGTAGGCCATCGCCTGCTTGAGAAGCTGGCGGCACTGGCTGCTGGACGCCTGGTCCCGCAGCTCCACCATCCGCAGCAAAATGGCGGAGAAATAGCTTTTCAAGTCCGCCGCCGTCACGTTCCTCCCCACCAGGTCCAGGCAGGTCAGGGGCGCGAAAGCCTCTTGCCGTCCCACGCCCAAAGAGGCGGCGAAGCGGTCCGCCGTAAAACGGACGGAAAGCATAAGGTACTGGCAAAACGGCTTGGACCCCAGGGCCTCTTCCACGCTGTGGATGTATTTGTCCGTGAAACTGGGAATTTCCTGGGCGCTGGCGCTCTGCATCACGCCCAAAAGGATGGCCGGGTCCACCTTGCCGGCGTCCAGCCGGTCCAGCTGGCTGTTCCCGCCGCCGGTGCCGGTGAGAAAGCTGACGGAGTCCGCCGTCAGCACATGCTGCTGGGGCAGGATGTGCCGGTAGGCCCAGAGGCGGGAGACCTCCTCAAAGCAGGCGGGCAGGGTGCTGAGCCGCTGGGTGGGGCGGCCGATGGCCACATACCAGTTCTGCTCCGGCGCATAGGCGGCGTATTGGCTCCGCACCGTCTCCACGCAGCGCCGGGCCAGCTCCTCCATTCGGGCGGTCTCGCCCTTAAGGAGCACGGCATAGGTGGTCAGGTTCCAGCGCAGGAGGATGTATTCCGGGTATTTCAGAAAATGCTCCAGCAGGGCGTCCCGCAGGCGGGCTCCCGGTTCGGAGTAGACTTCCGCCGAGCCGGAGGACTCCGGCAGAACGGAGAAAAAGGCGATGGTATAGCACTGGGCCCGGAGGTCGATGTCCAGCTTGGCCGCAGACNNATAGATTTCCTGGACGNAGNGCTGCCCGNCCANNCCCNNCTCGAAGAAGACCCGGCGGGTGTACTGCTCGTACTCCTCNGCCTNCTGGTGGAACTGGGCCAGATAGCTCCGGTNGGCCCGTTCCCCCTCGATCTTCTTCTTAAGCTCCTCCAGCACGTCCAGCAGGGCTTTTTTCGTGATGGGCTTTAAAAGGTACTGGTCCACACCGATGCTGATGGCCTGCCGGGNATACTCAAAGTCGTCGTAGCCGGAGATGATGATGATTTTCATCTCCGGAAATTCTCGCCGGACCAGCTCGCTGAGGGCCAGGCCATCCATAAAGGGCANNCGGANNTCCGTGATGAGNACGTCNGGTNTCAACTGGCGGATAAGGGGCAGGGCCATCTCCCCGTCCCCGGCCTCCCCGGCGAAGGTATAGCCATATTGGGCCCAGGGCACGGTGTCCCGCAGGGTTTCCCGGATGATGCTCTCGTCCTCAGCTAAAAATACGCGCAGCATGATGGTCCCCCTCCGCATCGCCGCTCGGTGCGCTCCGGCTGTTTTATTTAGGATACCATATTCTGCCGTGGAATTCTACAAAAGATTTTTAAGGAAGCACTGATTAAAGCCGGTAAAAGCCAGGCAAACAGACGAAGGCAGTGGAAACGTCTCATAAAGGACCATATTGGGGGATGAATTCCTCGCTTTTCCAGTCCTAGCCCGGCCGAAGGGCGCAAAAACCTTAGGCG
>NZ_CAJMXG010000067.1:0-13913 GCF_905219725.1 Oscillibacter sp. CU971 | reverse complement strand
CCTACAGGCTGTGGGTGTGGTCAACGACCATGAGACGGACTGCTGGCGGCATCCCTTCAGGCAAGGGGAATAACGCTTACATACAGGGCTGGGCCATCCCGGAATCGGGAGCGGAACGTTCTTTCAGCGCAGGGTTGACGCCAACGATACGGTCAAGGGCAGCGCACAGTTCTTCCGTGTTATAATCGCCCTGCTGGTCAAAATTTACGACCCTTTCAACCTTGCGAAGCAGATCATCGTTTTGCGCGATCTCTTCCGCCGAAAGCGCCCAGGGCCAAACAGCGGGGTCGCCGTCCTCAGACTGGAGGAATTCGATGATCGCCTCCCGCTCCTCGTCCAATTCCGGTATATAAGGGAATGTTGTTGTAAGCCATTTTGGCCCCCGGCTTTCCAGTTCGGCCATGTAGTCCTTTTCGCCGTCAGGCGCAAATGTCCGCGTGAACTCCCGCGCCCATTCAAGAAGCATCCAGAAGAGCTCCCGCTCATCGGGCACAGTGATGGCCTTATCAATTTCCAGACACTCAGCGTATCTGGAGAGATAGAACACCGTTTCGCAGATTTCCTCCTCGGTATAGTCGCGCATAGGGTTATCCTCCTTCCTGTGATTCTCCAAAGGCCATGGCAATCCCCCGCATGATGAACTCTACACACGGTATGGCCACGCTGTTTCCCAACGCCCGGTACCTGGCGGAATCCGAGGCTCCCGGTATGTCCGTCCAGCCGTCCGGGAAGCCCTGGAGCCGTTCGCACTCTGTCGGCATGAGCCTCCTTATGAGCTTTGGAAGCGCCGCGGCGTATGTTTGAGGCAGCGCCTCTGACGCGGCTCGCTTCGCCGCCTGATAAATGAGATCCGTGGCGTCCTTATCCTGCTGGGCGCTTTCGGTGGAGGCGATGTCGCCCTCCCGGAAACGGTCAGACCGCTGCCGGGTAAAGACGGCGTGCCGGTGCTCGGAGGTCAAGGTAAACGACAACTCTTCCTGAACGCCAAGTCCGTGACCGCCGTTCTCTGGGGCGCAGTCCACGGTGTTGCCCAGGATACAGAAGGTTTCCGGCATCTGGGAGACCAAAGGGAGATTGTTCCCTCCTGAACCGTTGCGGTTGGTCAATGTGGGGGATATCTTATGCGGCCCTGTGTACCTTGCGTCAATGCCATGGTTTTCGTATACTCCAAGCACCAGCGGCTGGTGTCCATGCTCCTGGGCCCGGAGGGTGCCCGCCACATCTTTAGAGCATTCCATGACGCTGCCGCCCTGGTCGTTGAGACAGAGGACGGAAGGCATCATGTTCCCGCTGGCGCTCCCCTTCAACGTGGGAGCGATCTCTTCCTGATAGCCGATGGTTCCGGCGGCGGCTCCCGCTCCGGCGCAAAACGCGGCGGTCAGCACGCAAGGGTATCCCTGTCCAGGCTGACCGCCTCCACCGCTGAGGGAGGCGTGGCGCTCCGGCATCAGGAAGCAGTTTCCGCTTCCTTTGCTGACCACGCCCGCGGCAAACAAAAGTCCTCCGGGATTCCGGCCCCCGCCTCCGTCCGCGCTGGCCAGCGTCGGCGCCTTTCCCTCCGGCGTGAAGATTCTCGCCTGCTGGGTATCCCAGGGGGTGAGGCAGTCTTCCTCAGAGCGTTTCCGCCGGGCGCCGCCGCTGGCCGGCGGGCATACGGAGAATTCCTCCGGGGAGATCATGCCCGCCTGGGCCTTCAGGGCCAGCTCCAGCTGATACGGCAGGTCCTTCTTCCGCTCCAGCGCCCGGCGCAGAATACCCAGGCAGGCTTTTTGGGTCAAATAATATTTGGATGGGACGCTCTCCTGCAAAATCGCAGATAAGGAAGATTCGACGGCGTCTTTGGGGCACTCCGAGGTATTGAGCGTCCCACCGCACCCAAGCCACTGTGGATCGATTTCCCAGTATGGCCCCAGCATATTTCCAGCGCCCGCGCGGAGGTTTAATAACATGAAGCTCTGGTTCCTCAATCTGGAGGAACGCCTCGAGGACCTGCCGGAAGTCCGAGCCCGGCGTTTTCCGCCCCGTTTTCGGGTCCCGCCCGCTGGAGAGGCTTCCGGGCACGTTCTCCCATACGGCAAATCGGGGGCGAACATGGACACCTGTCCATCCATGACGTTTGTCTTCATCTCTCATCTCCTTGATGATCCGAATTTGTTCCATAAAAAGGCCGGAACGGGAGCCGGTCAAACCGGCGCGCGCTCCGGCCACCGACAGTCCTGGCATGGACTCCCGCCGCAGATGATATCCACCGGAGGGAGCTTTGCCCCGTCCAGCTTCGTGATATCCCCCACATGAACCATGTTGGGGAAGCGGCGCTTCGTCACCTCGATGGGGAAGGCTTCGATCTCGCTGGCCCAAAGGGGCTCGATCCCCGCCCGGACCGCCGCGAGGGGAAAGCCGCCGATGCCATCGAAGAGGCTTCCCATGGTCAGCATATAGTTTCCTCCTTTATTTCGGCGCCACCGCTTGGGCGACGTTTCGTGTGATGTTGATTGCCGACTGCGCCGTATAGACTGCGCTCATGATGTTGGCGTGAGTTGTGGTGTCCAGTCCGAAGGTCCCGGCGATGCGGGGTACCTCTCCTGCGGAGAGCATCAGCCCCAGGCCCAGCAGGGCGTGGTCCTTGAAGACCATGAGCCCCGCCACCAGGATGGTGGACTGCAGAAAGGCCGTCAAGCACAGGCCGATCACCTGCTTGACCCACTGGACAAAGCCGTCGATGTAGCCCCTGGGGACGCTGAACATATAGAGGCTCCCCACGGCGATCTGGATGAGCAGAATGCCGCCCCGCTTCAGGTTGCTGAAAAACACCTTGATTACGGCGTAGGCCATGAGGATGATGCAGAACAGCAGCATAAAGGGGCTGGTCAGCACGCTCAGGCCAAAATCCAGAGTTTGGTTGGACATATCCACCAGGCTGTCCACGCTCTGGAGGTCGGTGATGATCGCCTCTCCCACGGTACCGATGCTGTTTCCGTATCCGGTGAGCCCTGTGGCGAAGGTTCCCTGCGAGGAGACCGACAGGGCGTAGAGCCGGACGGGCACGGTGGTGAACAGGCTGACAGCCATAAAGCCCTTGAGGGCGTTGATGGCTGTCTGCTGGAGGTTCCCCCGGCCGGAGGAGTATTCGATACCGAACTCGAAGGCTGAAACAACCAAACTAACGGCGAACAGCGCCCAGGCCAGCTGGGAGAAAAACAGGACGATGGCCTGGACCCATTCCAGGTCAAAGAGTTCCACGCCCATGTTCCCCATCTCCGCGAAGAAGTTGCCGAGGAAGCCGACCACCTGCCCGTAGAACCAGTCGATCAGGTTGTCCATAACTGTGGACGCTACAAAGTCCCATATAAAAATGTGTCTCACCCCCTATTGTTGATTTTGGGAAAAGAAAACAGGCACGCCGCTAAGCTGCAACGTGCCTGCGCGCCGGAGATTTTCAGATAGACCCCATAGGAGGGCTTGCGGCTAAACCAAGCCGCGTCACAGCCCGATAATGCCCCAGATATAGGAGGGAGCGGTGAGGCAGAAGATGAGGCAGACCAGAAGGATGGCGGGCGGAGCCCACTCGAACTGCCCCCGCTGGCGGTAATCAAAGTAGGCGGTGCCCACCTTGACGAAAAAGGCGATGGCCAGAATCATGTCCAGAGCGGGGAAGACCACAGTGTCGACGACGGTCTTGACCTGCCCGGAAGCCGCGGTCCAAGTCTGCTGGATAGCCCCGGAGACGTCGCCTCCGGCGGCGAGGGCGGTGGTGCAGCAGACGGCGCACACCATCGCGGCGATTATCAGAAATCGGATCAGTTTCTTGGGTTTCATATAGAAAATCCTCCTATAAATTCATATTCATTTGCGGGCCCTGCTCCGGCGCGTCACTACCCAGCACGTCCCGCAGCTTGGGGAAGAGATTGCCCTCGCTTTCCAGCAGACCATCCCGCATCAGGTCGCCCATCTTTTTAAGATCGGTTCCCTGGCGAAGCTCCTCGGCGGCTCTCTCCAGCTCATACGGGTACAGNCAGAGGCACTCCGTCCCAAGCTCCAGCACCTTTGCGGCGGTTTCCTCCCCAAACTTCGCCTTGACCTGGTAAAATCCAGCCAGCAGAGTGTCGTACCAGCGGGACTGGGCAATACCCAGGTCGGATTCCTCCTGAAAATCAACGAACTGCCCGCTCTCCGTGATTTCCGCGGCGAACTCAATCCACGGCTGCACCGCTCCCTCTTTCGCGCTGGGGAGCATAGTGGTCATAGTTTTGCGGAACAGCTCCTGATCAAGTGTGTTTCCCTCCGCGATTTGCTGAAAACAGAGTTTTTCTTCCGTTGTCATATGGTCACCTCCTCGATGCGGAGGAAGGGCCATCCATGAAGGACGGCCCTTCCAGTGGGCTTAGTATCCGGTGCGGGGCAGGGGCTTGGAGGGTTTCGTGGGCTTATAGACCGTGGTAACCCAGCGATCCGTGGCCATGATCCACTGTTCGTTGTGAACGCCGCCCACATCCGCCTGGTTGACGAACTGAGCGCCGCCCTTGAGCCAGGAGACCACATTGCAGTGGATCTGGGGGGCCTCCACCTGCCGGAAGTTAGAGGGCACGACGCCAAAGACGAACATGACTTCCGTGACATACTCGCCGGAGGCCAGGCCCAGGGCCGCGGGGGACGCCGGAACAACGGAGTTTTTCATGGTGCTTACATTGTCGTCAATGACCCGGTAGGTTTCTCCGCTGAGGTTGGTCTTGTAGACGATTTTGTAGTTGCCCTGGACGTTGTAGGTTCCGGTGACGATCTTGTCCAGCCGCAGGGCGGCGGGGAGAGTGTCTCTCCAGTAGAAGGAGGAGAGGGCGGTGGTGGAATTGTTGGCGATGCCGGAGAAGTCATAGCGGATGGCCTGTCCCGGCATGACCTGGGCATAGCCCCGCTTGTTGATGGAGACATTGGTGTACAGGGCTTTGTTGGTCATGGCCAGGCGGACGATCTGACCGGAGAACTCGATCTCCGCCTCCATGGGCGTCTTGTCCAGGCCGTAGAACTCGGCGCTCTGGGATTCTACGACCTTATAGCGGCCCAGGGGCAGGGGGCGGGAGCTGGCGAGGCCGTTTTTGTCCGAACGGATGGTGTCCACCAAATTGTTGGCCTTGTCGTAGATCTCGAAAACGGTGCCGGGGATGGGTGTTCCGGCGGGCCAGCCGTTCATGGAATTGTAGTCCTCGGAGGTCTTGGTAATCTGAATCTGTCCTGTGATAGCGGTGTTCTCCCATTCCACAAGGGTTACCTCGCCGGGCTTCACATAGACGGTCTTCATCTGGGTATCCACCAGATAGCCCTCATTCTCCAGCTCCTTCAGGTAGTACCGCCCGGCCTCAGTGATATCCTCAATATACACATAGCCCTGGTCGTCGGAGGTGTACTGCCCGATGGGAGTATTGGCGCTGTCATAGAGGAGGAAGGTGACCCCGTAGATTCCCTTCTTGGTGGCGCTGTCGATTTTGTGGATCTGGATACCGGAGAGAGCTTTGTTGGTTACCGTAAGCGTAGTGGTTTTGCCGTCCTGGATTGTGAAATACCGCGGGGTTTCATCAACCTTGAAGCCCTTGGCGGCTTCGATTTCCACAGCATAGTAATCCCCGGCGTCCAGGTCAACGTGTACCCGGCCTGTGGAATCCGTTGTGACAGTGGTCACAAGTCCGCCGTCCATCTTCCGAATTTCAAATTTCACATTGGGGATGCGCTTCGTGCGGTCGCTCTCGCTGACCTTGATGAGCTCCAGGCCGCCAGCGGGAACATTCTCGAAGGTGATGGTCTGGGTGTCGCTGGGATTCACCTGGACTGTCTGGCTCTTGGCGCTGGGGTCGATGAGGTAGCCGGGGAGGGTTTCAATTTCCTCCACGATCACCGTGCCCACGATACCCGGAATCTTGATTTGACCCAGGGTGTCCGTGGTGTAGAGTCCGTTGGAGGAAATCTTGCCGCCGTCCAGGTCCACATTGGAGCCGTCGGCGTAGGTAATCTTGAATTTGACGCCCGCCAGCGGTTTCTTTGTGGAGGCGTCGACCTTGTTGATGATCAACCCTCCGGCCTTCTTATTCCAGAAAGTCAGGCTCTGGGCCTCGCCCTCCTTGATGAGGATGCTCTGAGGCTGGCCGTCCAGGATATAGCCGTCCACCGTCTTGGTTTCTTTGACGGTGATAGTCGTGCCGGGGGTGAGGCCGGGGATAGAAACGCGCCCGTCCTTATCCGTGGTGAAATAGCCGTTGGTCGGGCCCACCACAGCGCCGGAGCTGTCCGCCACCAGGAACTCCACTCCGGCGAGAGGCTCATTGTCGCTGCCTTCGATGTATTTCTGGATCGTCAGGGTGTTGGAGGGGATGTTGTAGAAGGTCAGCGTCTGGGTCTCCTGCGGATTCACCGTGATGGTCTGGCTCTCCCGGCCCGGCTCAATGGTATAACCGGGCAGAGGCCGGGTCTCCTTGACTACTACGGTTCCGATGATCCCGGAGATATGGATTTCTCCGTGGTCATTTGTGGTATAAAGCCCCTTGCTGGAGAGGTGCCCGTTGTCGTCATCCACAAAGCCGCCTTCGGCGTACTGCATCTCAAATTCAACGCCCGCCAGCGGCTTCCCACTGATCTTATCCAGTTTTCGGATGACAAGGGAGCCTGCCTTTTTATTCCAGAAGGTGAGGTTTTGGGCCTTGCCCGCCTCGATCTTAATGCTCTGGGGGCGGCCGTCCAGCACATAGCCGTCCACCGTTTTGATTTCCTGCGCGGTGATGGTCGTTCCAGGTACCAGGTCCTCCAGCACGATTTCTCCGGCATTATTGGTATAATAGACGCCTCCGTCGGGATTCAGGGGCTTGCCGGAACCGTCCACCACCTTGAAGGCTACGCCGGCCAGGGGTTCATTAGCGGTGCCCTCAATGTACTTGTGGATGGTCAACGTCATTTTGGGATCATTCTCGAAGGTCAAATCATTTCCGCCGGAGTTACCTCCACTGGAGCCGCTGCCGGAGCTGCTTCCGCCGGAGGAACT
Organism: Oscillibacter sp. CU971; assembly: GCF_905219725.1. NCBI lineage: Bacteria > Bacillati > Bacillota > Clostridia > Eubacteriales > Oscillospiraceae > Oscillibacter > Oscillibacter sp. CU971. The sequence continues at coordinate 6,892 of NZ_CAJMXG010000067.1, read as the reverse complement.
GCCTCCGCTGGTCCAGCTGTTCCCGGAGCCATTTTTCACGATAATGGTCTTGGGCGTCGTGTTCAGGACATAACCGTCCGGGACGCGGGATTCGGAAACCACCACCGTGGAATTGGGAATGAGGCCCGTCACCACGACAGTCCCGTCCTTCCCGGTGACATAGCGGCCCAGCACATTGCCGTCGCCGTCTTTGACGGTGAACTCGGTATTGGGCACAGGCTTACCCGTGACGGAATCCAGCTTCGTCAGGGTCAGGCTGCACATGGGGTCGTTGTAGAAGCGGAGGGTCTGGGTGTCCTGGGGGTTGACCACCACGGTCTGGCTCTTGTCATTGGAACCCATGACGTAGCCATCCGGGCATTTTTCCTCCGTAACCACCAGGGTCCCGACGACATTGGTGATCTTGATTTGCCCATTGGAATCCGTGAAGTAGATACCGTTGGAGGACAGCTTGCCGCCCTCGGTGTCCACTACGCGCCCGTCGGCGTAGAGTACCTTGAATCGTGCGCCCATTAAGGGAGCCTTGGTGACGGAATCCAGTTTCTCGATCAGTAAGGTTCCGGCGCGCTTGTTCCAGAAGGTGAGGCGCTGGACCTCTCCGCCTTTGATCAGAATGTCCTGGGGCGTCCCGTCCAGCACGAAGCCGTCCACGGTTTTGATCTCGCGGGCCTTCACCGTGGTTCCCGGCTCAATGCCGCTGAGGACGATTTCGCCCGCCTTGTCTGTATAATAGGTTCCATCGTCAGGACCAACCGCCGCTCCAGCGCCGTCTGTAACCTTGAAGGCAACGCCGGAAAGCGGTTCGTTCTCCGTGCCCTCAATGAACTTCTGGATAATGAGCGTGGTTCCGGGCTGATTATCAAAAATCAGGCCGTTGGCCACGCCGGGCCGTACCACAATGTTCTTCGGCGTTTCGTCCAGGATGTAGCCCTGGGGGGCCTTCTTCTCAGAGACCACGACGGTGGAATTGGGCTTCAGTCCGGAGACGGTCACGGTTCCATCGGTCCCGGTGGTGTAGAGCCCATTGTTGGGGCCGACCACATGCCCGTCGCTGTACTGAACCTGGAACTGAGCGTTGGCCAGGGGCTTCCTGGTCACAGCGTCCCGTTTGAGGATGGTCAGGGTGCAGAGGGGATCGTCGTAGAAGCGAAGGGTCTGGGTGTCCGCGGCATTGACCACCACCGTCTGGGGCGTGGGGTCCTTCTGGTAGAAGTCCGGGGCCTTGTCCTCCGTTACCACCAACGTGCCGGGCAGGACCTTGGAAATCACGATCTGGCCGTTCTGATCGGTGGTGTAGAGGCCGTTGGAGGAAGTCAGGCCCTCGTTGTCCGGCAGCAGCTCGCCGTTGGAGTAGACGATCTTGAACCGCGCACCCGCCAGAGGTTCCTTCGTGATCTTGTCATATTTTTCGACAATGAGCCCGCCCTTGGGGGTATTGGTCACAATGACCGTCTGGGTATCTCCGTTGGGTCCGATCATTACATTTTTGCTGGGCTCATCCATGACGTACCCAGCCGGGGCTTTGACCTCGGTCAGCACATACGCGCCGGGAGCAAGATTGGAAATCCGAATCTCGCCGTTAGAATCCGTGGTAAAAATGCCGTTCTGCGTGAGCGTAGCGGAGCCGATGACGCCGTCCAGGCCAACCTCGCATCCGGCGGCGGTCGTCACACGGAACTGAGCGCCGGGGAGAGGCTGGCCGCTAACGCTGTCCCGCTTCTGGATGATCAGTTTTCCCTTGGGCTGGTTCTTGAAGGTCAGGCTAACCGTCCGGCCCTCCTTGATCTGAACCGTCTGCGATTGCGTGTCAATGATGAATCCGTCCGGGGCTCTGGTCTCCGTCACGATCACGCTCTTGCCGGGCTTCAGACCCTCAATGCGGATTTCGCCGTGGGCGTCGGTCCGATAGATGCCGTTGGAGTCACCGATCAGGGTCCCATCCGCATAGGTGATTTTAAACTCGGCGTCCTGGAGAGTGATGCTGGGGTTGACAGAGCAAACCTTCCTGATAAGGAGCAGACCGTCCGGGGCGTTGTCGAACCTCACGGTAACAACATTCTGCACGCCATCGTCCGAAATGTAGACCGTTTCGGAGGAATTGATGATAGAATAGCCATCCGCCGGGTCCACTTCCTCAACGATATAAGTGCCGGCTTTCAGTCCGGTCCAGATGCAGGTACCATTCTTTCCGGTCACCTTCTGCCCGATGACCGTGCCGCCGGTACCGGAGGTTCCGCCCAAGAAGCGGAGCTGGAAGGTGCAGCCGGGAAGGGCTTCGCCAGTAACAGAGTCGTATTTCTCGACCACGATCCCGTTGAGGGGTTCATTCTGGAAAGTGACGGTTTTACTCTCGTTTCCGTGAATGATAACCTTCTGCGTGGTAGGTTCCTTCATCTGGAAGCCGGGAGCGGGAGCCACTTCCGTGATGGTGTACTCGCCGGGATAGAGGCGTTTGCCCTGCTCGTGGAGCTTGATCTCACCGTTGGCGTCCGTAAACAGGTAGCCGTAATCCGCAGAGGCGGGAGCGTCGGCGGCTTCGCCGTTGGAGGTGTAGGTGACATGGAATTTCGCCCCCTCAATCGGCGCACCAGCGACAGAATCCTCCTTGAAAATCGTGATCTGGGGCTCCTTACGGTTGCGGAACACCAACTCCTTCACATCGCCGGGGTTCAGGCTGATGGTCTGCACCTGGTCGGCGTCCTTGTCCGGCAGGAACCAAGGCAACGGAACGGAAATCTCCGTGACCCGATACGTTCCGGGGACAACGTATTTCGTCACTTTACCGTCGGGCCCGGTGGTCCAGTCGTCCTGATAGTCGCCGTTGATGGCCTCCACCCTCAGCACAGTGCCGGGGATGGGCTCCTTCGTGTCGGCATCAATTTTCGAGAGGGTCAATTCGGGCTTTTTGAGATTCTGGAAAATGACCTCTTTTTCATCGCCGCCGTTGAGAGAGATGGTCTGCGTGGGTTCATCGCTGATGTAGTAGGGCTCCGGGACGGACTGCTCCGTGATCTTATAGCTGCCGGGGGCCACTCGCAGTTCCACGGAGCCGTTGGCCTCGGTAGTTACCTCGTGACGGTAATCCCCGTCGATGGCCTCCAGCAGGAAGACCGTGCCGGGGATTTTCTGGTTGGTTCCCTTCTCGATCTTCGAGATTTTCAAAAGGGGCTGTTTGAGGTTATCAAAAATCATCTCCTTGTCGTCGCCGCCCTCCAGCCAGATCGTTTGGGTGGGCTCATCGCCGACGACATAGGGGTCGGGCACAGATTTCTCCGTCACCTCATAGCTGTCGGAGGGGATGCTGGTCAGCGTGGCCTTACCATCCGGGCCAGTGGTCACGTCATTGTGGTAGCCCAGGTGAATGCCCTTGACCTCGAAGTGCGTGTCAGGGATGACCTCGCCGGTCTGCGCGTCCCGTTTCAGGATGGTCAAATTGGGCAGCTTCTTGTCCGCCGCAGTGACAGTGATGGTCCCTCCGCCGTTGATGGCAGCCTGATCCATATGAGCAAGAACCGGCTCGGTGAGCTTGGCATAGGGGGAGGGGGCCGAGACCTCAACGAAAGCATAAAGTCCCTCGGTGATGTCTGTTACCGTGATGGAACCGTCTTCCTTAGTAGCCTCGGTGCCGATGATCTGGCCGTCCTTCAGGATATTGAACACAGCGCCGGGGAGGGGATTATTGGAATCATCCAATTTCTTCAGCTGGAGTTTTACCTTGGCGTCGTTCTCAAAAACGAGAGCCACGTCGGCTTTGCCATCCCACACGAAGGTCTGCTTGACCTTGCTCTGGTCAGGGCTCTTGGTGTAGCCCTCTGGGGGAGTCATCTCCTCGGCGACGTAGCTGCCGGTGGGCATGGAATCCCAGGGGACATCCGCCAGATAGCCGTCCTCAACCGTGGTATAGGTCCCCACAAAATTGTTATCCACTCCGGTGATCTTGATGACCGCCCCGGCGAGGCCCTTGGTGGGATTGTCTGCGTCCACCTTACGGATACTGCCGCTGGCGGGGGGCTGCTCAGGGATGTCCGGCGTCTCGGGGGTGCCGGGCTTGCGAGTATCGGTGAAAGTGACCGTTACCGTGTTGCTGCCGCTGCTGGGCAGGGTGACATACTGCGGCCCAGCATTGTCGATCTCGTACCCCGAGGGGGCTTCGGTTTCAGTGACCGCGTAGGTGTTCGCGGGCAGATTGGTGAGCTCATAGGTGCCGTCAGGCCCAGTCACAACGTCTTTGGAGAAGGACCCATCCTGGCTCTCAATATGGAATTTCGCTCCGGCAAGCCCCTTGGTGGGGTCGGCGGAATCTACCTTCTTGACAATCAGGGAGTATTCATCCTTGGGCGGATTCTCAATAGAATGGTCCCCGAGGATGATCTTCTGCACTCCGGAGGCGGGGTGGGTGGAGCTGCCGGAGCCGGTGAAGCTGTACTCATACGCTTGACACTTGCCCCAGACGCCGCGCTTGCCCAGGTCCAGCACATACTGGGAGATATCCCGGAAGGTATTGGTGCTGTCCGCCCGTTTTTCGTCGATGCTGGTGTAGTGTGTATGCTCAATGGAGTTGTACACCGCCATCAGTTCCTCGGCGCAGGCCACAACAGGGTCGCTGAGGAGGCCCTGCTTATAGCGCCAGATGACCGCCTGTACCCAGGCGTTCATGCGCCAGCAGTAGGCTTCGCTCCAGACGTTGTTTTCGCCCATGGCGATGGCTTCATCCGAGAAGTTATTGTTGGCGTGGGAGTAGAAATAGGCCATCAATGTGATGACCGTGGGGTCCGTGATGGACGTCTTGTTGCCCCAGGTCTGTCCTCTCAGGCTGTCGCCCATGCCGCCGCCCTTGGTGCCGCAGAAGCCGACAGTCGTTGCCGAGCCGTCCTGGAAATACATCTGATGGAGCTGGGCCCGGCCCAGGGCGGCGGATTCGTAGCTGACGCCGGTGTAGCCGAAGTCCTTCAGCTTGATCGTGTCTCCGGCGGCGAACGCCGTCGTGGGAATCAGGCCAAAGACGCAGACGAGCGTCAGCAGCATCGCCGTAAGTCTCGTCCACAGGGGATGAGTCATCTTTTTCATAAAGAGGATTCCTTTCATTTTTAAATAGAAAAAGCCTCCAGCTATGCCGGAGGCTTGACGCGGTCCTGGATGGACCAGATACCGGCGGACGTTTTAAGCGCCCGCCCAAAGGAAAAACCCCTCANCGGATGCTGAGGGGCCTTCTAGGAAATGGGAGGATGGAGCTGTCAGGAGTAGGCGCTCACCCAGTTGGGGGAGCCCACCACCATGTAGCAGTAGACCCGGAAGCCGGAGTTTGTAACCCCCGCGCCGATGCAGGTTGCGTTGTCCTTGAGCATCGTTTGCAGGTGTCCGGGGGAGTTGATCCAGGCGTCGACGGCGACCCGCGCGGCGTTGTCGAAGTCATCCAGGCCCATGGTCACCAGATTATACATGGCTCCGTGGGGCCAGCCGTATTTCGGGAGGATTTCGCAGTCATAGGGCCGGTGTTCCGGGATGCACTGCGCGGACACGTCCTGAGCGGCGTCCATCAGCGCGTCGTTGATGGGCAGGGCTTCGAGACCGTGATCCCGGCGCACCTCATTGACGAGCCGGATGATCTCCCGCCGAATCTCCAGGTTGGCGTTCAAATCGATCTCCGCGGGAGCGGAGGCATCCGCCTTCACCGTGAAGGTCAGAGACCCGCATTCTCCGGCAGCGCTGGTAACGGTGATCGTGGCGGAGCCGGGGGCTTTGGGTACGACGACCCAGTACCCGGCGACCTGCTCCAGCGAGGCGACTGCCGGATCGCTNGAGACTGCGGCGCAGTCCGCTCCGGCGGGGCTGATGAGGAGGGAGCTTCGCTCTCCCACGGTCAGCTCCGTGCCCTTCATGCTGCTGACCTGGAGAGTTTCCGCCTTGAGCACCGGCGGCTTTGGAGCGGGTTTTGCCGGGGCCTCGCCGGTATAGGGCGCGCCGCTGTCCACCTGGACGCCNTTTTGGTAGTAGANATTGAAGCCAACTTCCTGTCCAATGTCCCGCAGCTTCACATAGTTATTTCCCGCGATGTTGTAGGCCGTCATCCGCACCTGCTGCCCATCCACATAGATGGGNGACCAAGCCGGTTCTGCGGTGATTCCCGCAGCNACAGCNCCTCCGGTGAGCGCCGCGCCCAGGACCATGCCAATGAACAGCGTGCCGATATCCTTCTTTTTCATCTCTGTGTTCCTCCTTCGCGTATTCCGGGAGGCTCAGGCCATGGCGAGTCTCGGCGCGGCGTCCTGCTCCAGAGCGGGAACAATCGCCAGAACGTGCCAGGCTCCGCCGGAGAAGCTGGAGTGACAGACCGTCCAGTCCAGAATCTCCATGTCCTCGGGCTGGTCCCTCGCTAGGGCCAGGGACCGCTTTGACGTCACATGGTCGCAGCCCACGGAGGAGATCACGTCCACCGCCTGGGCGGGATGCTGGCGGATGAAGTCCAGGACCGTCATGCCGGGCCCTCCCGGTTCTTAGCCACATCATACCCGAAAGCATGGTGGAAAGCTATTGAAACAAAGGGAGAGCCGGGAGAAATAGAAGTGGAAAACCGAAGCATATTAGACAACCTCTATGGCCCGGACGCAGTAGCGGAGGTCCCGCTGGTCCCGGACGCAGGTGTACAGGGTGAGGCAGCTCTCGCCGGATTCCTCCAGACCGCTCCGGTCCGTCTCGCTGACCTTGGAGACGGTGGTCACTTCATAGGTCTTCGTCCCCAGCTTGGTGGTGAGGGTGATCTTGTCTCCGGCGTCCAGGGTATGGATTTTCCCGAAGTAATCGTTCGCCCCGCGATTGTGGGAAGCGAGGCAGACGTTGCCTCCCCAGATGGAGGTGTCCTCAAAGTGCCCCACGCCTTTAGCCAGGGTAGCAC